>JAFTLF010000106.1 GCA_017452885.1 Alphaproteobacteria bacterium | reverse complement strand
TTGAGCAGATAGCCGCCGTGTTCGTCTTCCACAATTTCAAAATATTCTCCGGGACGAAATTCTTCTTCCAATAAGAATTCGAAAGAATCTTTGTTATGTTCGTCAATAATCAATTCCTTAATTGTACCGTCTTTAAGGCGAATATGTAATTTATAATGCCAACGGCAACAATGAGCGCATTTCCCTTGATTGGCACTGCGATCAGCGAGATAATTTGATATTAAACAACGACCTGAATATGACATACACATGGCACCGTGCATAAAACATTCAAGCAAAATATCGGGACATTTTTGACGAATCTCTTTCATTTCTTCAAAGCTGACTTCTCGTCCGAGTACGCAGAGTTTGGCTCCTTGTCCTTGCCAGAATTTTACAGCTTGATAAGAGCAAATATTGGCTTGAGTTGATACAAATAAATTTAGTTCAGGAGCGTGTTCTTTGACATATTGAAAAACTCCGGGATCTGCAATTAATACGCCGTCCGGTTTTAATTGGCGTAATGTGTTAATAAAAGTCGGTAATTTTTCAACATCACGGTTGTGCATGAAAAGATTAAGCGTCAGATAAATTTTCTTACCTTTTTGGTGGGCAAATTCAATTCCTTCGCGGAGTTCATCCATGGTAAATTTGCTTTGTGCTCGCAAGCACATGTCAGGAGTTCCAGCATAAACGGCATCAGCACCATATAATATGGCTGTTTTGAGTTTTACCAGTGAGCCGGCTGGGAGTAAGAGTTCAGCTTTTTCCAACATGGTTTTTAATCCTTAATTTGAATATCGGTAGCGTAAGCATCAAGCGTGCCGAGTGGTGTTTCATTAATGCGGATACGAGCAATAAACGGTTTGCCATCGCGTTCCATAATCCAAAAATAAATTGGTCGTTCTGCACTAATTTGCATTAGCATATCATCATCATTGTTTTTAAGTTTGTCAATGTACATGGAACATTTGACAGCTTTTCCGCTGAAAGGTGAATTGTCAATCAGGGGAAGGTTTTCTTTGCCTTCGTCTTTAAAAATGACATCAAAACGGCGTTTACCATCAAAAACAGGCATACGAGAATCGCAAAAACGGAGTTTGTTGTATTGTTTGGCCAGCTTGGCGAAAACACTTTGAAAATCTGTTGTTCCGTAATTTTTTTTGTCGGCAGATATAGATACTTTTTTGTTGCGTTCGTTTTTGCTGCTTTTGCGATACAGAAGTGTGCCATTATTGTCATAAACCAATTCTTTACTACGTTTATTGAAGCGGGTTTGTGATTTGTATTGATAATTGAGTGGAAGCAAAGAATTGTTTTCAATTTTACCAACGGTTTTATAATTGGCATTAAACGGATAAAGTTTATCAAAAACACCAAATGTTTCAACTGATGAATTTACTTCAAAAGTGTTGGTTTCAAAGGCGTAGGAAAAATTGGTACGACTGGCATCAAACGGGCCGATGTTGATGTTGAATTTGTGTGTTACACTAAATGCAGCGGCTGTTTTGCAGAATAAGGTTACGATAAGCAGAGTTAGTCCTATTTTTTTCATAAAATTTTTATTCTTTCTTTAAAACTTTTGACATATACTATAAACAATTTTGCATAACATAGCATAAAAATTTATAATTTAAAGGATTTAAATAATGTCTGAAAATTCTAAAAAAGTTTTGGTTTTAATGGGGGGATTGTCTGCCGAGAGAGAGGTTAGTCTAAATTCGGGACAAGATATTGTTAATGCGCTTAAAAGCAAAGGTTATAGAGTGGTTGCTCATGATTTTACCGATGTGTGGAAGTTGATTGATGTTATAAAAAAAGAAAAACCGGATGTAATTTTTAACGGATTATACGGTAACTGGGGTGAGGATGGTGAAATTCAGGGTATGCTTGATTTGATGCAGATACCATATACGCATTCGGGTTTGAAAGCCTCGGCTATCGGTATGGATAAATATATTACTAAAATGGTTGCCAAGAGTTGTGGTATACGAGTAGCTCCCAGTCAAAAGATGAGGGTGCGAGATTTTTTGGCTAATGGTACGGTTATTAATATGCCTTATGTGGTTAAACCCGTGTGTGACGGTTCTAGTGTTGGTGTGTTTATTGTTAATAATCAGGAAGATTTGCTCAAGGTTAAGTATAAAGACCTTGATCGTGAAATTTTGATTGAAAAATATATTCCCGGGCAAGAATTGACAGTGATGTGCTTGGAAGATAAAGCCTATGTTGTTACCGAGCTTAAAGCCGCAGATGAGTTTTATGATTATAAAGCCAAATATACTGATGGTATGACAAAGCATATTTTGCCGGCAGAAGTTCCTTATGAAGTTTCGGAAATATGTAAAGCTTATGCGGAAAAATTACATCAGCGTCTTGGGTGTAATACGGTATCACGTGTGGATATGCGTTATAACATTGAGGATGGAGTTGTTCTTCTTGAGATTAATACTAATCCGGGAATGACAGCGCTTTCACTTGTTCCTGAGCAGGCTAAATATGCCGGAATATCATATGAAGAGTTATGTGCAAAACTTGTCGAAAATGCTTCGTGTAGAAAAATTTAATCTGTGGGAATTTGATACAGATTTTGCAGGAAATGGTGAAATCACTCTATGAACTTCAATATTCAAGCTTTTGTTGGCAGGAGTGAAAAATATGCAGATGATTGAACTGGACAATATCAAACCTGATACCGTGATTGTGGTTGCCGGACCAACGGCTTCGGGAAAGTCAGGTTTGGCGTTGGATATTGCACGACGATACGATGGTGAAATTGTTAATGCAGATTCAATGCAGGTTTATCAGGGAACCCCAATAATTTCTGCGGTACCGTCGGCAGAAGAGCGTACCGAAATTTCGCATCATCTGTATGAAATTTATCATCCTTCCGTAAATGGTACCGTGGTTGATTGGTTAGAGCGGGCAGTGGCGGCTATTCAAGATATATGGAGCAGAGCTAAATTACCGATTGTTGTTGGCGGTACCGGAATGTATATTGATAATTTGATTAACGGTACAACACCGATACCGGAGCCAAAGCAGGAAATTCGCACAAAGGTGCAACATTTGTTGACAGATATGGGGCAAGAAGGTTTATATAACTTGTTGCAAAAAGAGGATATTGCCGGTGCTAAAATGCTTAATCCTAATGATGCAACACGTGTTCGTCGTGCGTATGAAATTTTTTTACAGACGGGTATTTCAATTGCAGAATGGTATAAAAAACCTATGTTAAAAAAACTTTCTGAAGCTGATTTTCAGGTGATTAAAATTATTCCGGATGCGAATGAACTTGATAATCGTTGTTATCGTCGTTTTGATATGATGATGAAAGCAGGTGCTCTTGATGAAGTTTGTTTTTTGTTGTCGCTTGAATTGGACAAAAATATGCCGGCAATGAAAATGCTCGGTGTGCCGGAATTGGCAGAGTATTTATCTGGTTGTTTGAATCTGAATGAAGCAATTGATTTGGCAAAGTTGCATACTCGTCAATATGCTAAAAGACAACGTACATGGTTTCGTAACAAATTACCTGCACATATAATTCTTGATAAGTGTTTTTGCTAAAATATTGACAAAAAACATTAACGGGTATATTTTATTCTTATCATTGTCGTTTACTTAAGGAGAGGCGGATGGTAAGTTGGAAAGATAAAATGGATGCCCGTTATGGAGATAATGCAGAGCAAGAGCTGCCGTATTGGGATGGTGTTATGTTGTCTGAACGTAAAGAGTTGCTCGCGGCACAAGGTTTTAAAGGCGTTGATAAGTCTTTGGAGCTTTTGCGAGCTAAAGGATATCGAGTTGTTAAAAGCAGTGCTTTTACGCCACGTGGTGTATATGACAAAGACCATACTGTTCCGGTTTCCGGTGAACCTGCCGCGGATAATCTTTTTTTTGAGCAAAACTTTGATCCGTTTGAGTTTATGGCGATTTATAATAAATATGGACGCTATGAAAATAATTTTCCGATTTATTTTGACGGGACAGCTGAATCGTATGAGGCGTATGCTCAAAGGAGTGATATTTTTGTTTTGGAGGAAATTGCGACTAATAAGCCGGTGGGATTTGCCTCTTTTCAACTGATAAATGCAGGTTCTTCAGAAGCGCAGGAAATGGAAGAGGGCGGAATTTATGTGAAAGATAAGTTGGTTTATAACGATACGATTGCGGTTTCAGCATCTTTGCAGGGTATGGGGATAGGAAAACTTTTTGCGGATGCGTTGGATGGTTATTATGTGTCGAATTTTGGCATTGATAATCAATATGCTTTGTGTACCGGAGCAATAAATACCAACGATAAAAATGATCTGACTCAAGGGTTTCATGCCAGTAAGCGCGGCTATGGTAATTGGATTGAAAGTAAAGCACCTATGAGAAAGTGGATTACGCGTTGGACGCAAGACAATATAGAAGAAAAAGGATCGCGAATTAATCCTACTTTTATGCAACGTTCGTATTGTCGAGGTGCACGTCGCTGATGGAATGGTGAAAATTAAAAATAAGGGGATTTCCCCTTATTTTTTTGTTAAAAAAACAAATAGCTCTTGCACAGAACAGAATATAGTTATAAAAAATAAGCAACAACAATTTATTTAATCTGGAGAAATATTAATGCTGTCTAAACTTATGGGGTGGCTGTCTGCTGATATGGCCATTGATTTGGGTACTGCAAACACTTTGGTTTATGTTAAAGGTAAAGGTGTTGTTTTGAATGAGCCTTCTGTGGTTGCAATAGAAGAATATCGTGGAAAAAAACAAGTTTTGGCTGTTGGTAATGAAGCAAAACAAATGCTTGGTCGTACACCGGGAAATATTCATGCAATTCGTCCGTTGCGTGATGGTGTTATTGCCGATTTTGAAATTGCTGAAGAAATGATTAAGTATTTTATTCGTAAAGTGCATAATCGTCGCGCATTTGCTTCTCCAATGGTTATTGTTTGTGTTCCTTCCGGTTCGACAGCTGTTGAGCGTCGTGCTATTCAGGAATCAGCAGAAGCAGCAGGTGCTCGTAAAGTTTGGTTGATTGAAGAACCTATGGCAGCAGCAATTGGTGCTGATTTACCGGTGACAGAGCCAACCGGTTCTATGGTAGTTGATATTGGTGGTGGTACAACTGAGGTTGCTGTTTTGTCGTTAGGTGGTATCGTTTATGCTCGCTCGGTACGTGTAGGAGGCGACAAAATGGATAGTGCAATTATTTCCTATATTCGTCGCAATCATAATTTGTTGGTTGGTGAAGGTAGTGCTGAAAGAATTAAAAAAGAAATCGGTTCTGCATGCGCTCCGGAAAAAGGTGATGGTCGTACGTTTGAAATTAAAGGGCGCGATTTGATGAACGGTGTACCTAAGGAAATTGTTATTTCTGAACGTCAGGTTGCGGAAAGTTTGGCTGAGCCGGTGGCGCAGATTGTTGAAGCTGTTAAGGTCGCTCTTGAATATACAGCTCCTGAATTGGCGGCTGATATTGTTGATAAAGGTATTGTGTTGACCGGTGGTGGTGCTTTGTTAGCTAATTTGGATCAGGTTTTGCGCAATGCAACGGGGCTTCCTGTTTCTATTGCTGAAGATGCTTTGGCTTGTGTTGTTAAAGGCACGGGTAAAGCTTTGGAAGAGATAGGAAAGTTGCGCTCTATACTATCTACAATGTATTAGTTATGGAAGTTTGTTCTGTCGGTAACTAATACATAATTTGCAGGGCGGCAACATTCCTATGTTTTTGCAAGTTCAGGTGTTGTCGCCCTTAATTCTTATTATTTACGCTCATTGGCTAGATTTATTTCAAGAAAGTTGTGCCGGTGTTGTGTAAGACATATAAGGTTTTGGGATTTATGAAGCGGCGCAGAAGTTTATTTTTACATTTAAGTCATATCAGATTACTGGCCAAAAAATTTGCGCTGGTAATTTTGTTTTTATTTGCGTTTGTTTTGATGCTGGTAAACAAAACCGATACTATATTAATTGAAAAAACTTCTAATGTGGCGACGGATGTGGTGTCACCTTTGATTGACTTGTTGGTTGTTCCGGCTAAACTGATTGCTCATACTTATGATTATTTTAAAGATTTGAAAGAAATTCATGCGGATAATATACGGTTGAAAGAGGAGAATCGAAAGCTTAATCTTTTGTATGATAAATTTAAATCTTTGGAAATTGAAAATCGTTTATTAGCAAATTTACTTAATTATGTGACACCTCCGAAATCTGATTTTGTTACGGCTCGTGTGATTGCAGATGAAAGTGATGCTTTTTCTCATTCAATGATTGCTTATGTTGGAGATATTGGAGTTCGTAAAGGGCAGATAGCTATGTCGGACAAAGGTGTAGTTGGACGGGTTGATCGTGTCGGATATGCATATGCTCGAATTTTATTGATAACTGATATTAACTCTAAAATTCCGGTTGTTGTTGAAAGTTCGCGAGTACGCGGAATCTTATCTGGGGATAATACTTCTTTGCCACAGCTTGTCTTTACTCCGTTGGATGCCGGAATTAATATTGGGGATCGAATTGTTACTTCCGGTGTGGCTGGTGTTTTTCCGGCAGGGTTGCCTATAGGTAAGGTTGTTAGTGTCGGAAAAAATAAAATTGCAGTTAAACCATTTAGCTCTTTGGAACAATTGGAATATATCAAGTTGGTTAATTATGGTTTGGACGGATTACTAAAAGATGATGAATTAAAGCAAAAAAGTGGGGATGTTGATGAGTGATAATTTAGATGAAGAGATTAACTCATTATTTCAACGTCGACTGCCGTTGCTGTCTTCAATTTTTTTGGTTTTGTTGTCTTATTTGCCTTTGAATTTTTTGTTTATTGATTCTATTCATCCTGCTATCGGTGTAATTTGTGGTTATTTTTGGTTGATACACCGTCCTGATTTGTTTAATTTATGGTCAATTTGTTGTTTAGGACTGGTTGATGACGTTATCAGTGCGGCACCAATGGGATCGAGTATGTTTGCAATGTTGGTTTTGTACGTTTTGACTAATGTTGCCTCTAAGTTTCTGACGGCTAAGCCTTTTGTTGTTTTGTGGTACGGTTTTGTAGTATTGTGTTTGGGAACTATGCTGTTGCGTTGGTTGATAGTATCTGTTTATTATAGCCAATTTTTGCCTTTAGGAATGTTGTTTTTCAGTTACTTGATAACAGTATTTTGTTATCCGCTGGTTTCGTTGCTATTGGCCTTTGTGCAGAATGCGTTGATGCAGGATGACGAATAATGAATCGAGATAATGATAAAGGAAAAGTTTTAATTGGTCGGTCGTTGATTTTAGCGGTCGGACAAATGTTTTTGCTAATCGTTATTATTGCCCGTTTATATTATTTGCAGGTTTATCAGGCAGATAAGTATAAAACTTTGTCTGATGAGAATCGTATTTCTACTCGTTTATTGGTGCCTCCACGTGGGATTATTTATGATCGCAATGGTGAGTTGTTGGCTACTAATCGACAAAATTTTCAAGCAATGATTGTGGCAGAGCAAACGACCAATGTTAAAGAAACTTTAGATGCTTTTAAGCGGATTATGCCTTTATCAGAGATTGAAGAAGAACGAATAAAAAAAGATCTTAAAAAAAATCGTAGCTTTGTGCCGATTAAAATTAAAGATAATTTGACTTGGGATGAAGTGGCACAAATTCAACTTAATGCGCCTGATTTGCCAGGGATTATCATTGATGAAGGGTTATCTCGTTATTATCCTTATGGGGAAAAGACAGCTCATGTTATCGGCTACGTTTCTTCGGTATCTGAGCAAGAGGCTAAGCTTAAAGAAGATCCTTTGTTGGAGGTTCCCGGATTTAAAATCGGTAAATATGGAATTGAAAAACTTTATGAAAATAAGTTACGTGGTAAAGGCGGAAACCTTAAACTTGAGGTTAATGCTTATGGGCGGGTTATGAAAGAAATTGAACGAGTTGATGGAACATCGGGCGATAAAATTGAGTTGAGTATAGATGCAAGACTGCAGAGCAAGGCGTATGAGTTGTTTGGCGAAGAAACCGGAGCCGTGATAATGATTGATATATACAGCGGTGAGATATTGGTTTTTGCGTCTACGCCGGCTTATGATCCTAATGTAATTACACAGGGTGTTAGCGCTAAAGAATGGGCAGCATTAAATCAAAATGAGCATAAACCGTTAATGAATAAAGTTTTGTCCGGACAGTATTCTCCGGGGTCAACATTTAAAATGGTGGTGGCTTTGGCTGCATTGGAAAGCGGAGCTATTACCTCACAAACCAGATCATTTTGTTCCGGAAAAATGTTTTTAGGTAATCACGCATTCCATTGTTGGAAAAAAGAAGGGCATGGTTATTTGGATGTAATTCAGTCCTTGCAACATTCGTGTGATATTTTCTTTTATGAAACTGCACAAAAAGTCGGAATTAATAAAATTGCAGAAATGGCTCGTAAATTTGGCTTAGGACAAAAAATTAATGTTGGTTTGGATAATGAAAAAGAGGGATTAATACCTGATACGGAATGGAAAAAACGGCGTTTCGGAGAACCGTGGCAGCTTGGTGAATCTTTGATTTCCGGTATCGGGCAAGGATATATTTTGACAACACCAATACAACTGGTGACAATGACAGCGCGGATTGCAAATGGTGGCTATGCGGTGGTACCTACATTTAATAAAATTAGTGAAAAATCTAAACTTGATAAAATGAATATAAGCTCCAGTAATATTGCTCTTGTCAAAGAAGGAATGTTTGATGTGGTTAATGTTCCGGGGGGAACGGCTTTGGGATCGCGTTTTGATTTTAATGGTCTTAAAATGGCAGGAAAGACCGGAACAACACAAGTTCGACGCATCAGTATGAAAGAGCGGCAAACCGGAATTATTAAGCAAGAAGATTTGCCGTGGAAATATCGTAATCATGCTTTGTTTGTGGGGTATGCTCCGCATGATAATCCGCGATATGCCGTGGCAGTTTTGGTTGAACATGGACGCAGTGGCTCCGCTGTTGCTGCTCCTATTGGCGGACAATTATTGCTGGAAGCTTTAAAGCTTGATGCCAGCTCAAAACCGGTGGAATAAAATATGTATAAATTTTATGAAACAAGCTTTAAAAATCAATCCTTAACACTGAAAGAAAAAATTCAGAGTCTGAGTTTTGCTTATATTTTATTTATATTTATATTGGCAGTGATAGGGGTAACAATGTTATATTCGGCTGCTAACGGAAATTGGCATCCGTGGGCTTTGAATCAATTATTGCGCTTTGGTATCGGGTTTATTGTTATGATGACATTGGCTCTGGTTAATGTTAAGTATTTTATGCGCTATGCTTATATTTTTTACTTTGGTGTATTGTTGCTTCTTATAATTGTGGAAGTTGGCGGACACGTTGGTATGGGGGCACAACGTTGGATAAATCTCGGTTTTATAAAATTGCAACCGTCAGAGTTGATGAAAATCGCTTTAGTTATGGCATTAGCTCGTTATTTTCACAGTACATCATTACAAAATATTGAAACTATACGCGGTATAATAATTCCTTTATTAATGACATTGTTTCCTGCTTTATTGGTTATGACGCAGCCCGATTTAGGGACAGCATTAATGTTGTTGTTTACTGCCGGAGCAATGTTTTTTGCGGTAGGAGTACAGTTGTGGAAGTTTGGTATTGTTTTGTTGGGAGCTGTTATATCGATGCCAATTGCGTGGAATTTATTGCATGATTATCAACAAAATCGAGTTTTGACCTTTTTGAATCCAGAGCGTGATCCGTTAGGTGCCGGCTATCATATTATTCAATCTAAAATTGCTTTGGGGTCAGGCGGGGTGTTTGGTAAAGGATTTTTGAAAGGTACGCAGAGTCATCTTAATTTTCTTCCTGAAAAACATACAGATTTTATTTTTACGATGCTTTCTGAAGAATTTGGCATGATTGGAGCTATTTTTGTTGTTCTTATTAATATTTTGATTCTGGCTTACAGTTATGGCTTTGCTTTGCGAACTTCCAGCTATTTTGGTAAATTGGCGGTAGTTGGTTTAGCTACTAATTTTTTCTTGTATGTGATGATTAATATGGCAATGGTGCTCGGTTTGATTCCCGTTGTGGGAGTTCCTTTGCCGTTAATATCCTATGGTGGTACGGTTATACTTTCGGTTATGGCTTCTTTCGGTATTATTTTATCGGTTAATATTAATCGCAATATAAATATTGGTAAAGATTAGTATTTAAAATCCGGATGACATTATTCATCCGGATTTTAAATTTTTGAGTTATTAGCTATACATCTTAATTTTTGGCTGTTTATTAATTTAATCTCCATATTTCAAAATTAAGATACCATGCGAAAAGAATCCAGATAAAATAAGGAATTAATAATCCTGCAGCGAGTTTAGATGTTTTGATGAATATCAAAATTGTGCAGGCAACGGCAATAATCAACAAAGTTGTAACGAAAAGAGCGCCGAAGATATGGTGCATTCCAAAGAAAATTGGGGACCACAAAAAATTTAAAAATAGTTGTAGGCAGAAAAATATAATTCCTAGAGGACGTTGTATTTTTGGAGTTTGTTTCAGATAAAAATAAAAAGAAACAGCCATAAGAATGTATAGTATGGGCCATACAGTTTGAAATACTTCGGCAGGAGGAGTGAGAGTAGGTTTATTGAGAGTTTGGTACCAATCTAAATTGACCATAATTTATCTCCTTTTTTATGGAAATTTACAAAAAAAGTAATTATAATATATACCATAAATCATCTTATAAAAGGAGATGTATTATGGAATATATGGAAGTAGATGTCAGTATTGAAAGCTTAAAAATCCAACATGCTCAGCTTGATGCTGCTATTAAAGAAGAAGAGAGTTGTGTTTGGAAAAATATGATTAGAATTGAGCAACTCAAGAAAGAAAAGCTCCGTAAGAAAGATGAATTGCTTAGAAAAAGTTTGCAGGTAAATTAATAGTTACTCTAATAAATCCTCCGCTAAGCGGAGGATTTTTGATTATGAAATTATTTATTTTTGGCGAGGCTAACTTTGGGAGCTGTTGAGTTTAGCAATCTTTGAACATAACGCCCTTGATAGAGATTAATTCCTAAAGAATTACCTATTTCAATAGCAGATGGATCATCAATGCGGCAAAGAATCATTTTGGCTCGTTCTGCTTTGTTAACATAATCCATAAAATGTTTGTCTTCGTTTATTACATCCATAAAGCTCGGATGCCAAATAATTTTCATTAAATCGCAGTTTAGATTAGTGCGGTTTAAGTATTTAAGTTTGTCAACCGAGATTCCGTCTATGCAGATTTTATAACCGCGAGCCTGAACAAATGTTTTGGCTAAAACAAATGATTTGATGTCACTAAAAATATCGACCAGTTGGAGTTCAAGAATGATACTTGGACGCATTGAGGCACTGATACTCTCATCAAATGCCAAAAATTCGTTTGATAAAATTGTTGATACGTTGATGTTGATGCTGAAATTACCAATCAAAGAACCATCATCATGGCGACTGATTGTTTCCAAAACGCGCTTATCCAAAGTTTCACTCAATGAAAGAAACAGCCATGGATCGGCAAGAAGGTCAATATCCGGCATGAGCATTTCTCGTAAATCGGGAATTGAAACATAAACTTCTTCAAAAACACGTAAAGGAGTAGATTTTCCGATAATGGCACAAATTGCCTGACGGCGAATAAAACTTGAAAAATCGGCTACTGATAATATTTTTTGCACGCGAGCCAATATATCTGGGGTGAAAGGTTTTTTTTGTTTAGCTGTGTATGTCGGAGAGCTGTTCACAACAAAAGGAGTTGTTTTTTTGGTTTGCAGTTTCAGCGGATTTTGTTGGTGGCTCAATTTATTGACTAGATGATAAAACTCTTTTTTGTCATCAACCATATTGTAAAAATTTACGAATCCAATAGCTCTTAAATCTTCGGAATTATGAATAAAAGGGTCATCGTGAAACATAAAACGAATCTTTACCAAGCAAGAAAGAATTTCGTCTTTAATACGGCGATTATAAATAACAATGACATCTTCGTTGGCAAACCAGAAATAACGTGCCATGGTTTTGGATACAAAAGCAGCAAATGTGTCGGCCAATTCCTGTCGATGAGAATCGCGTATATTGCTGTTTTCGAGTTTGGATACGTTGATATAAATAGCATCATATTCACCGATAGAGCTATCTAATTTGCGCAAATATTCGGCAACGGCAATATCGGATCTGATTGTGCGAGGCTCGTTTTTGACTTCCATGTTGCTATCCCAACAGTTTTTCTAAATGTTCAATATGTTTACACTGATTGCGTGTGGCTCCGGTAATCAGTCGGCGGCGTTTTAAGCAGTCAGCCGCAGTACAGTTGGCTGCGGCAGGACACTGAGAGCGGATAATGGCTGTTTCCAAATTATCTATGTAAGGTCCTTGAAAAGTGCGAATTCCGTATGAAACACCCCAACGCAATGCTTTGTCATCAGTACATTTTGCTAAAATTATTTTATCACTACCAAATTGATTGATGATGTTGCGAAGCTCCTGATTATTGGTGTCATATTCCATCATTGGATTCCAAAACAGCTTAATCATATCCGGCTGTAAACGATCTATGTCTATCAGGGGCAAAGTTTCGGGAATTAATCCGTCTATAAGTATTTTATTGTTTTGGGTATGCAATTTTTCTTTGGCTTCAAAATAACTTTCAAGTCGATTAAATATATCCATCATCTGGACTTCGGCTATTATTTGTTTTTGTGAAGAAAAAAAGTTTTTGACAAGATTGTCAAATTCGGCAGTAAAAATGGAAGATAGATGCAAATTAAGACTAATGCTTTCCGGCCAATTTTTTATTTCAGAAGCTTGAAATGATGCAATTGTTTTTTTATCCAGAGCTTGAGTGAGATATAAAAAAAGCCATTTGTTGGCGGTAAGATCCATGTCTTTGTCATATTGAGCGCTAAGATCTTTAACGGCAACAAAAAATTCTTGAAACATTACTTTGAATTGATTGGATTTTTCAATGCGGATAATGCTTTGATGTTTAACTATTTCGGCAATGTTAATTGCATCAAGGTGGGACATGACGTTGTCCATTTGCGAAGCTTCAACCGGATATTTCAGGCTGGAAAAATCCGGTATTATGATGTTGGTCTCGTCAATCTGTTGTTTGACGTATTCATAAAGAGTGGTGAAATCTTCAGGAAATTTGTATAGATGTGCAAATTCCGAAATATTGCTGTTAAACAAAATGGGATCGGAGGCAAGTCCTTTGCGTAATTTATCAACAGCGTTGGATACAATGTTTTCGGTAATATTTTTGCCGAGTATTGCAAAATCACCACTATTAAGAATAAACATCATACCTTCAGCAGTACCAACCAAGTCATCAAAAAGTTTGGCGATAATTCTAATAAACGCCGGATGACGATTTTTGGGTTTTAGTTTGGATAGGCTGACGTATAAAACCGAGTACGCCGCTTGGTTGCGAGCAATACGATCCAGTGTGTCAAGTAAATTTTGCTCAGCTACAAATTTATTTTGTTGCGCCATTTTGTTTTCCAATGATTAACATTTTGTCTTTTATCATAATATTGCTTTACAGTTATATCAAGCAAATTACCAATGTTTTCCTAGTAAAAATAAGTTTAAGGCGGATTACTATTTGTGTTGCGTTTTGAGGATGTTAATTATATAATTTCTGCAAATGTTTTTTATCAGCCGGAGGAAAAAATGGCTTCGACAATTAAGGTTTGCATGGGAAGTTCTTGTTTTGCGCGTGGAAATTCTAAGAATCTTCAGATTATTCAGAATTTTTTGGAAAATAATAATATATCTGCAGAAGTTGAGTTGACGGGTTTACGTTGTTGTGATTGTTGTTTTAAAGGGCCGAATATTACCATTGATGGGATAGAGTATAATAATATTGAAAGTGGTATGTTGTACGATATTTTGGAAAAACATTATCAAAATACTAAAGATTTTAATTCCGGAGAAAAATAATGTCTAACCGCGACTTTCCATTGTATACTGTTAAAAATGATTGTCAGGATTGTTATAAATGTGTGCGTCGTTGTCCGGTTAAAGCCATAAAAATCGAAGATAATTCAGCGATGATTGTGCCTGAACTATGTATTGCTTGCGGAATTTGTTATGAAGTATGTCCTGCCAGCGCCAAACAGCCGCGCAATGATTTGGCAAGGGCAAAATATTTAGTTTCGTCAAACAGAGAGATATATGTTTCGTTGGCTCCATCATGGGTAACAGAATTTTCTGAATTTTCTAAAGATCAGCTTATTGCGGCAATTCGTCGACTTGGGATTAAAGGGGTAAGTGAAACCGCTCTTGGAGCTCAGGAAGTAACGGCTACTACGGTTGAAAAGCTCAAAGATGCTGTAAATAAAAAAGAAAATCGATTGATGATTTCAACAGCTTGTCCGGCAGTTGTTGAGTATGTTGAAAAATATTTGCCTGAATTGACACCTTGTTTGGCGCAAGTAGCTTCACCTCTTTTGGCTCATTGTCGGATGCTTAAAAATAAGTTTGGACAGCATATTGAAACCATATTCATTGGTCCCTGCATTGCTAAAAAATTTGAGGCAGATAGGCATCCTGATTTGCTTTCTTTGTCATTAAGTTTTGAGGATTTGCGTCAATGGTTAAAAGATGAAGGGATTAATCCGAAAGAATTGAACCCCGGTGTGTTTGATGTGTTTGTTCTTGAAGAAGCTCAAGAAGGTCGGGCTTACCCGATTGAGGGGGGAATGATTGAAACAATTAAACCCCATAATCTGTCTAAAGATGTGTATATGACCCAGATTACAGGTATATATAGTTTGCAGGATGAGTTGAAGCATATTGATATTAATAATTTACATCGTCCGACTTTTTTGGAGTGCTTGGCTTGTTATGGCGGATGTGTGTCGGGACCGTGTACAAGTAATAAGAGTTCGGGGCTGCAAAAAAGAATGGAGATACTTAAAGAAACATCATTTGATGAAACTGCTTTGCGTAAGCCTCAATATAATATTGCCGAAAATTATAAATCGCAGGATATTGATGATGGTGGGCGAAAATTTGAAGAAGCGGATATTCGCAAAGTCTTAACAAAAATTGGTAAGTATAGCATTGAAGATGAGTTAAATTGTGGTGGTTGTGGTTATAATACTTGTCGTAATTTTGCGTGTGCTTTATTGGAAGGAAAAGCAGAGCCGGAAATGTGTGTTTCGCATATGAAGCATCAGGCACAGCGCAAAGCAAATGCGCTTATTCGATGTATTCCGTCACCGATTGTGATTGTCGATGCTAAATTAAATATTATGGAATATAACGATCAGTTTCGTGATACATTTTGGAATGAAGATGAGCATGCCGAAATTTATGACTACAATAATTTATATGGTGCAAATCTGCGTGATTTTGTCAGTTTTACTAACTTGTTTACCGCTTCTTTGGATTTGGAACAAGATATTCATAAAGAGCATGTTCGTCATGAAGACAAGATGTTTGATGTAGTTGTTTTCAATATTGATAAAAAGCAGAGTGTCGGAGGTATTATTGAAGATGTAACCAATGCTGAAATGCACAAAGAACAGATTGCTGAAAGGGCTAAGGAAGTTATTCATAAAAACTTGGCAACTGTTCAGCAGATTGCTTGTACGTTGGGTGAACATATGGCGGAAACAGAAGTTCTTTTGCGTTCAATTGCCAAAGATTATGCTACAACAGATATTGAAAGCGAAGGAGTCAAAATTCGTACCAATTCAACAGAGAAAAAGGTTTAGCTGATGAGTGACTCTTTATTTATTGAAATAGGTTCGGCTCAACAGCAGAAAAACGGTGAGGACTGTTTCGGAGATACGGTTTATTCTAAAAAAATTCCCGAAGAACGTCGAATTATTTCGATTTTGTCAGATGGCTTGGGAAGCGGAGTTAAGGCGAATATTTTGTCATCGATGACAACGCGGATGGCAATGAAATTTGTTGAAAGTAATATGGAGTTGATGCATTCATCGGAAGTGATGATGGATGCTTTACCGGTTTGTCAAATTCGCAAGATAAGCTATGCTACTTTTTCGGTTGTTGATACTCAGTTGGATGGTAAAACTCGTGTATTTGAAATGGATAATCCGCCTTTTATCTTTATTCGCGATAATAAGGCTGTAAATGTGCGTTATCGTGAAATATATTCTGAAAAATGGAAAGAGCGCACAATTAATATCTCGCAGATGACGAATCAGGAAGAAGATAGAATAATCCTGATGTCAGACGGAGTAACACAAGCCGGTTTGGGGAATCGGCAATATCCTCTCGGTTGGCAAAGACAAGGGTGTTTAGATTTTATATTAGAAAAAATACGTAAGAATCCAATGATTTCGGCTAATGATTTGGCTCATGCGATTGTACAAGAAGCATTGAATAAAGAAGTTGCCAAAAAAGCCGGAGATGATATCAGCTGTACTGTTCTGTATTTTCGTAAACCTCGTAAATTGTTAGTGTTGACAGGGCCACCGTTTGATGAAAAACGAGATGCTGAGTTTGCTGAGTTAGTATCTGCATATGACGGTAAAACCGCAATTTGCGGAGGTACCACAGCAAACATTATTGAACGAGAATTGTGTTTGAAATGTGAAATTGATAAGACATCATTTGATATGACAATACCAATGTGTTCAACGATGGAGGGTATAGATTTAGTCACGGAAGGAATTTTAACCTTGACTGATGTGTATCGTATGCTAAAAGAAGGCATTGATAATAATAAAAATAACGGAGCAGTTCGTTTAACAAAACTGCTTTTGGATAGTGATCGAATTGATTTTGTAGTCGGTACAAAAATCAATATCGCCCATCAAGATCCCAATTTGCCGATGGAATTGGAAATTCGTCGCAATATTGTGAAAAAAATATTCAGGATTTTGCAAGATAAATACCTGAAAGAAATTAGTGTCAAATATATATAGAAAAGGACTTTGAGAAAATGGCAAATAAAGTTAGAGTCAGAATCTGCGTCGGCACTTCTTGTTTTGTTATGGGAGCTGCCCAAATTCAGTCTTTGGAATTTAATGCTCCATCTGATATTGCAGATTATATTGAGATTATTGAAGAACGTTGCATGAATTTGTGCAAAGAAGTTAAAACCAAATATAACAGCGGACCATTTGTTTGGGTTAACGATGAATTAGTTGAAGAAGCTACTTATGAAAAGGTCGTTAATAAAATCCGTGAAGAAATTAAAAAAAGCTGTTAATGATACAAAGTATAAAAGAGACTTGAATAAATGTTAATACCTAAGAATAACGCAAACTTAATGCGTACAAAGATTTTGATTAAACTTGCAGAGAGCTATTTGCAAGATAAATTTGCCAATGCAGACAGAATTCCTTTGGAGTTGCGTCCTAAAGAGGTACAACCGAGCCGTTGTTGTATTTATAAAGACAGAGCGGTGCTTAAATATCGTTGTATGGCAGGTTTGGGGCATTGTCCGGAAGAAGAGCTTGATGAATTAACCAGTCTTAAAGAATATGGTGAACAGGCTCTTGAACGTAAAGAAGCTCCAAAAAATAAATTATCTGTAATTGATATTGCTTGTTCGGCTTGTGTTAAATCGCAGTATGTGATTACGGATGTTTGTCGAGGTTGCTTTGCTCAGCCCTGTCGTTTGAACTGTCCTAAAGAAGCAATATCAATTGTTAAAGGACGTGCTCATATTGATCCTGATAAATGTGTTAATTGCGGTAAATGTTTTGAGGTGTGTCCTTATCATTCTGTGGTTAAAATTCCTGTTCCGTGTGAAGAGGCTTGTCCGGTCGGGGCTATTACCAAAGATGAGTTTGGTAAGGAACATATTGATACCGAAAAATGTATCTCTTGTGGTAAATGTTTGGCTTCTTGTCCATTCGGTGCCATTGTTGAGCGTTCTCAAATGATTGATGTAATGCGTGCAATTAAAGAAACAGATAAGAAGGTTGTGGCTATGTTGGCTCCTGCTGTTGTTGGACAGTTTCCCGGATCGCTTAACAATTTGGCCGGTGCTTTAAGAAAATTCGGTTTTACGGATGTAATTGAAGTTGCTGTCGGAGCCGACATTACCACTCAAAAAGAAGCTGCTGAATTTGTTGAAAGAATGGAAGAAGGACAGCCGTTTATGACAACTTCTTGTTGTCCGGCATATTTCCGTGCGGCACAAGTTCATCTTCCGGAAATTCGTCCGTTTGTTTCTGATACTAAAACGCCGATGTATTATACCGCAGAAATGATGAAACAAGAATGTCCTGATTGTGTTGCGGTTTTTGTCGGTCCTTGTTTGGCTAAACGTGCAGAGGCAGAATGGGATCCGAATGTTGACTATGTTTTAACTTTTGAGGAATTGGGAGCAATGTTGGTTGCTGCCGGTATTAATGTTGACGAGTGTGAAGAAGTTCCGTTTGGGAAGCTTTCGCATGCTCAAGGCCGTTTGTTCCCTGTTACCGGTGGTGTCGCCGGTGCGGTAGCTGCTTTAGTGGGTGATAGCTTTGATATTCGTCCCGAAAAAATTGATGGATTGACTAAGGAGAATATTAAGTTGTTGAAGCGTTATGCTACTAAAGGCGGTGAAAACAATATGCTGGAGGTTATGTGCTGCGAAGGCGGTTGTGTGTCCGGTCCCGGTTGTATTGCTTTGTCTAAAAAAGCTGCTCGAGCCGTTGATGCTTATGCTCAAACAGGTGAACAACTTACTAAAGATTCTAAAATTGGGTAAGAATAGTTGTTTGGTTAAATAAAAAACGCGGTTGTATAACCGCGTTTTTTATTTAGTCTTTTTTATTATCCTTTGAAAGAGCAAGTTTTAGTTTTATCAGATAGGGAAAGATATTATAATCAGCCCAACGACATTGTTTTTCAATGTAATAAAATTGTTCAAAATCGTAAGAACGATTTTTGTAAACATCGCCATTAGGTATTTTTTTGCGCAGTTGATATTCATAACTTTTGCTATAATAGTGATTTAGTTGGATATCTGCGTCTTGTTTGTTTTGACAGAAACGATAATAAATCAGCGGATAATCCGGAACGAAAGTTCCAAAATATTTAAGCTTGATAATGTGGGCAATGTGAAAGTTTTTGACCCATTTATACCAGCTTGTATTGAAAAACATTTTTTGAGTATTATTGAGAGGAGAGGCGATAGTATATTTTTCGGTTACCAAAGACGGTGTTTCAGAAAGATGTCCACCGGAGGAAAAGAACTTCCAATACATAAAAGCCATCGGTTTGTGACGATGTTGAGCAAGCCAATCGGGAATATTATTAAATTTGTTAGGAACAATAAATTCGTCGAGATCAATAAAGCCAATCCACGATGTTTCATCTTTGTTAGTATTAAGGCAATGATTGTATGCCGATATTTGTCCTCGTTCATGTGGCCAATCGGTTAAGGTGACTATTCCGGCATTGATATATGGCTGCAAAATTTCCAAGTAATTATCAGAAGAAAAGTTGTTATATAGATAAAAGTGATCTATGCCCATAAGGTGATGATATTCAATCCACTCTTGTAAATATCGGCCTTCTTTTTTGAATATTGCACTAATTGTAGCATTGTACTTTTTGGGAGCGTGAGGTATTTTTATCAATCGTACTAATAATAGATAAACGTAATTTCGCA
>JAFTLF010000105.1 GCA_017452885.1 Alphaproteobacteria bacterium | reverse complement strand
AAGATTGCGCGCTTCTTTTAACACATCTTCTATAGGTCGTGAAGTTTCAATACCTCGGGTATAAGGAACAACACAATAAGTGCAGAAATTGTTGCAACCTTCCTGAATAGCTAAGAAAGAGCAGCCACCGGATGATTGGTTTTCAGGTAGAAAATCAAATTTTGATTCGACCGGAAATTCAGTATCAATGATTGTTTCGCCTTGAGAGCGGCCAATTTTAGCCAATATTTCCGGTAGGCGATGATAAGTCAAAGGGCCTAAGGCAAAATCGACATAGGGAGCGCGTTTGGAAATTTGTTCATCTTCGGCCTGAACAACACAACCGACTACACCGATGATTGTTGAAAGCCCTTCAGAGGCACGTTCTTTTTTTATCATTTCGATACGACCAAGATCAGAAAAAACCTTTTCAGCAGCTTTTTCACGAATGTGGCAGGTATTGAGAATAACTAAGTCGGCATTTTTAAGAGATGTTGTTTCCGAAAAACCGAGATGATTGAGAATCGAGGCTATGCGATGAGAATCATAAACGTTCATCTGACAGCCAAAAGTCTTGATATAGTATTTTTTCAATTTATTTCCGTGTTTGTTATTAATATATGCTTATATTTTATGCTAAGAGAGGTTTAATTTCAATTTCTTTTTGGCGAAAAGAGTTAAATTTTGCTTTTTGATTGAAAAATTATTAAATTTTGGTAATATATAAACAAGATTAACAATGAAAAGAGGATGCCGGAATGTCAAATTTTAATATGGAGAATGATATGGGATATTTAGCAACGATGACGGAAGATGAACGAGTAATTTTTTTGAAAGTTCTTGCTAAATTGGCAATGTCTGACGGTGAATTTGATGATGAAGAAAAACTATTTATTAGGGAAATGGGGTTGGTACTGGGTGTTCCTGAAAGTAGATATGATGAAATTAAAACCAAAGCAAGTGATGAGGAAATTGTTGAAGCGGTTAAGCTGATTAAAGATCGTAAAAAAGCAATGGCTCTTATCAAAGAAATGTGTTTGCTTGCCAATTCTGACGGTGATTTATCTGATGATGAAGTTTTGCTTATCGGTCGGGTCGGTCAATCTATGGGTTTGGAACTTGAAAAAGTTGAACAAATCAGCCAGTGGGTGATAGATAGAATTGTATGGCTGGAACAAGGTAAAATTATTTTTGAAAAAGTTTAACTTGTATAAGAGGAGCATTGAGATGCCCGATAGATATTTTGAAGAATATATCGAATGGAGAGAGGAGTACAGACAACAATCAGAAGGATTGTTTGCTGATGTTCATTACACGCTGGAACAGACTCCCGAACAAAGGCAAAAAATGAATTTTGTCGGCTCAGTTTTAAATAACATAGATAAGGATGTTCTTAAGCAGGAGGCAGATAGATTTATTGATCAGCAAAAGCTTAATAAAGTTGCCAATGCTTATGGAACAATGGAGAAGCTTGAGGAAATAAAGCAGGTTGCTAAAATACAGGGTGTAGAAATAAACACTTTTGAGCTTGATTTTTTGATTGCCGAAACGCTTCAAAGAAATGATGCCGGAGAAGATCCTTATGCTGAATATCGTGATTGGATTGAGCAGCAACAAAGCATTGAAGATAGAATCAATTCTGATGGAACAACGCAAGAAGAAGTTGATGCGCGCGGAATGTTTATTTCTTTTTTAGGAGATAGAGAAACCGAAATGCGACGAGTTATCGCTTTGTATGCCGGCGCAGCTGTATATGGTAATGGTCCGTTGAAAGAGCAGGCTTTGGAACGCTTGGCTTTTATGAATTTTAAACTTAGCGAATTAAGACGTTTGAGAGTAAAAACGCAGGCAACTAAGGATCGTGCGGACAGTCAAGAAGAATTAAACAGAATTCAAGACAGAAAGCAAGCAAGAATCATGGCTGCCGGAGCAATGATGTTGGCTCATGAAAATATGGTTCATCGTTATTTGCGAAATAAATCCGGTATTGATTCTCGAGAGTTTGAGCAGGGTATTGGTGAAGAATTTGTTCGTTTTCGTCCGGTGACGGAAACACGAGAGGCCGCTGAAAATAAAATAGAAACATCTCGTCGTAACGGCGTGAAAACGGCAATATTATTGACGGAAATGAGGATGGGAAAATCCAGAGAAGAAATAGAGAAAGAAAGATTGTTTGCAAAAATGCCGCCTAAAGTACGAAGATTAAATGGATTTCAAAAAGATGTTTATCGCCAAATTTATGAAAACAGAAGATTGCCGGCATAAAAGTTTTGCGTATTGACAGAGATGATTGATTGAGGTATCAAAATCAATAGTATATTTTGTTGTGAGGAGATAGTTAATGGGCGCTTTGCTTGAGCCTTTTGTTTATGTTTTGGGATTGTTGGTCGATATTTATTTTAAAATAGTTGTGGTTCAAGTTGTTTTGTCTTGGCTGATTCATTTTAAAATTTTGGAAGCTTCGAATAAATATACCCAAAAAACGGTTGAAATTATTGATAGATTGACCTTGCCCGTTTATAAGAAAATTTCTGAAAAAATTCCACCTTTTTCCGGTGTTGATTTTTCTCCTTTTATTCTGATTTTGGGGTTAATTTTGTTGAGCCGGTTGATCTTACGCCTTAGTGCGATGTTGGTGTAATTTGCATCAGGTTTGGGAAGATAGCTGTCGCGGAATTGTTCTAAGGGTAAGGCTGACACCCAATTCTTCGGCTTGTCGAAAAAATGGTTTTTTTGTTGGTCCTGACGGTGATGAATTTTTGAAAATAAATGTTATCAATGTGCCGGAAAAGGGCAAAGCAAACAAAGAACTCATAGCTTATTTGGCAAAATCTTTAAAAATGGCAAAAAGTGAATTTGAAATTATCGGCGGTGAACTTGATCGCTATAAAAAAATATTGATAAAAACAGACAAAGAGTATGTTGTGGCACAAGTAAGCCATTGGATTGAGGAGGATTAAATGACGGCTAAAATAATTGATGGAAAAACAATTGCCGCCAAAGTTCGTGAAGAATTGGCACAGAAGATTGTTTCTGAGAACGGTCAAGATATGCCGGTATTGGCAGTGATTTTGGTTGGTGATAATGAGGCAAGCCGTATATATGTGCGCAATAAAAAGAAAGCCGCTGCTGAAGTCGGTATCGGTTGTGAAGTTTTGGAGTTTTCTGACACAATAGGAGAACACGCATTATTGGAAGTTATTGATGAACTTAATAAAAATTCCTACATAAATGGTATTATTGTTCAGTTACCTTTGCCAAAACATATTGATTCTTTGCATATTTTATCAAAAATTCGTCCGGAAAAAGATGTTGATGGGTTTAATCCATATAATGCCGGTCTTTTGGCCTGTCGTGAGCCAGACGCTATTGTTTCAGCAACGCCTCGGGGAATATTGAAGTTATTAGAAAGTACAGGCATTGAATTGACTGGTAAACACGCAGTTGTTATAGGTCGTTCAAATATTGTCGGACGACCGGTTTCTATGTTGTTGCTTAATCAGGATTGTACTGTTAGCATAACGCACTCAAAGACAGAAAATTTATCTGAAATTGTTCGACAGGGAGATATTGTTGTTGCGGCATGCGGTTGTGCAAAATTGGTTAAAAAAGAGTGGATTAAAGAAGGTGCCGTGATTATTGATGTCGGAATAAATCGGGTTGACGGCAAATTGTGCGGTGATGTTGATTTTGATGCTGTATGTGAAAAAGCTGCTTTTATTACGCCGGTTCCCGGTGGAGTTGGTCCGATGACTGTGGCAATGTTGTTAGAAAACACTTATGAAGCATTTAAAAAGCAACAAAAGTTAAAAACAGATCATGTTTGTCAATGTGGTGGGCATGGTTGTGGTTGTCATCATAAATAGTTTTTTTTATTTTATTTTGCATAGAGGATGTTTGGAACGAACTTCATCAAGGAGCTCGTTGTTGATTATGTGTGTATAAATTTCGGTTGTTGAAATATCGGCGTGTCCGAGCATTTTTTGAACTGAGCGCAAATCAGCTCCGTTGTGTAATAAGTGTGTGGCAAAAGAATGGCGAAGGACGTGAGGAAAAACCCGATTGGGTGAAATTCCGGCAATAATAGCCAATTCTTTAATATTTTTAAAAAAAGTGCTACGGTTGATATGTCCGCTATTTGATGATTTGGACGGGAACATCCATATTGATTTGTGTCCGCGAATAAATTCTTGCCTAAGTTCAAAATAATCAAGTAGCATTTTAGCGGTGGTGTCAGCTAATGGTATTAAGCGTTCGACGTTTCCTTTGCCGCGGACAATGATTTGTCTTTTATCAAAGTTGATACAATTTTCCGGCAATGTTATCAGTTCGGAAACGCGTAATCCACAGGCATACATTAATTCAAGCATGACTGCCATACGCTGGAATGCCATACTGTTTTGATTTTTAGCGGTTTCCATAAGAGTAAAAACCTCTTCTTGAGTCAAAAATTTGGGTAGAGGCTTTTCTTGTTTGGGGGCGGATATATTGGCTAAGGGGTTGTGGTTGATTTCTTTTTCCGAATATAGAAATTTGAAAAAATTTCTGAGTGTTGATATTTTGCGAGCTACGGATTTTGTTGCATAATTTCCTTCTCCCAACTTTTGAACATATATAGAAATGTCTTCAGATGTAATTTGTTTAATATTTTTGGGAATGATTTCGAAAAACTGTTCCAGATCATAGCGGTAGGAGCTAACAGTATTTTCTGAAGCCCCGATTTCGGCGCGCATCATATCAAGGAAGTCATCAATCAGGTTTATCATTATTTGGCAACAGGAATTTCGGTTTCAACGTGTTCAACTTGCATGGGAACTTCGTGCGTAACCGCAAATATTACCGCACCAAGAAAAATAATGCCTAAAATATAGTAAATGATATTTGATTTTTTTTGACGCATCGGATATCTCCTTTTTTGAAAAAAACATATTGATAACAAAAAGCTTTGTTTATATAGTTAGCACAATAAGTTTGAAAGATATATTAAAATAAAGCTAAAAATGATAAATCTTAATGATAAAATAATTCTTTTGGTCGGATTAATGGGAAGCGGCAAAACCAGTGTGGGAAAAAGGTTGGCGCAAAAGCTCAATTTGCCGTTTGTTGATGGTGATCGCGAAGTTGAAAAAGCTGCCGGATTGTCGTTGGTGGATATTCTTAAATGTTTTGGTTTACAAGAATATAGAGCCGGTGAAACGCGGGTGATGAAACGCTTATTGGAGGGAAGTCCGTGTGTTTTGGCCTCCGGTGGCGGATCTTTTGTGGCTCAACAGACAAGAGAATACGCAAAAAAGAACGCAATTACGATTTGGCTTAAGGCTGATTTGGATGTTTTGTATAGCCGAACTGCAGGACGAAAACACAGACCTTTCTTGCGCGGATCGGATGATGAGTTAAAAGACAAGCTTGAAAAATATATATCGGAAGAATATCCGTTTTATTCTGAGGCTGATATTGTGGTGGAAACTCGCGAGGAGCAAGTGGGGATTACGGTTAATCGAGTTGTGGCGGCTATTGAAGAATTTGTATCGGGGAGAAATTATAAATGATTTCTTTATTAAAAAAAGTTTTTGGCCGTCAAAAAGATAAGGAACCAACTTCTTTTGAGGATGTTTTTCGCGGAGCTATAAACAACTGTGGTGAAGCCAACGCATATCAAGAAAAAGTTATGCTGGAGGGTATCCTTGATTTGTCTGAAATTACTGTTTATGATGTTATGAATCATCGTAAAAATTTGTTTTCGGTGGATATTGATTTGCCGGTAGTGACAATTCTTGAAAAAGTAGAGAGTTGTCCTTTTTCTCGAATTCCTTTATATCAGGGAAAACCGGAAAACATTGTCGGTGTTATTCGTGTAAAGACGTTGTTTAAGGAGATTATTGATCACAAAGGTGATTATAGTCAGGTTGATATTCGCAAAATTATGACTAAACCTTGGTTTATTCCTGATAATACGACGCTTAAGCAGCAATTACAATTATTTCGCGCTCGTCGGGAACATTTTGCTTTTGTGGTTGATGAGTATGGTGTTTTGCAAGGTGTTGTTACTTTGGAAGATATTTTGGAAGAAATTGTCGGCGATATAAATGATGAAAGCGATATTTCTAATCTGGATATTATGGGAATCTGCAAAGTTGACGATAATACGTTTGTTGTTGACGGACAAGTGCCGATACGTGATTTGAACCGAAAATTTGGGTGGAATATTTGCGATGATAATGCAGCTACGATAGCCGGTTATCTTTTGGATATGACACAATCAATTCCTTCAGAAGGACAGAAATTTATGTTTGAGGGGTTTCATTTTGAAATTCTCAAGCGCAATAAAAATCAAATCAGTTCGATAAAAATATCTCTTTGAGTTACTTTCCTCTTACTTTTTTTAAGCTATTTACTTTTAAGGCAGCTAAAGAATCGGCTGAAAGAGCGGATATTGCGCGATAAAAATCTTCGCGTTGTTCAACAAGGCTAATCCATTCCTGCAACTCGGCGGATGCAGAAATCTCTGGATTGTTTGCTTTTTTTAGAATATTTGTCGCCCGTAATAACTCATTATTTTTTATGAGAGTATTAGCATCTTTAAGCAGAAGATTTGCTTCATCTTGAGGATTTTTTTCATTAACTTTTTTTATTTGGACAATTTCATTCAATTTATTATTGATGCGCTCTTTCCATGTTTGGTTTTGGTCTTGTTCTGTGTT
>JAFTLF010000104.1 GCA_017452885.1 Alphaproteobacteria bacterium | reverse complement strand
TGGTCGACATTTCGAAAACATCGGAAGTATTTGTTTTAAACTGCTCATTAATATCGTGCATTTTTTCAGCAACCTGAACAGCTGCTTCTGACAAATATTGATACTGCTGAGCTAACGAACTTTCACCCAAACGGCTCTGAGTAGCCAGCGTATTAGCAACTTCTGTTAAGGTTTCTGCTTGGGTTGAAAGAAGTTGGTTGATTTCCTCACCTTGCGTATGCGCTTTCATCATTGAGATGTCAAGATTTTTAGCATGCTCATTAATTAATTTAACAACATTTGATGTTTCTTTAGATAAACCGTTTTGTGCTGCCGATAAATCTGCACAGCTGGAAAGGATATTTTGACTTGATAAAGTGGCTTCTTCACGCAACTGCTTAGCATTAGTTCCAAAAGTACTGATTGTTTCTTGAAGCTTGAGCATAATATCGTATAAATTTTCTGAAACATCACCAACCATTTTGGAAATTGATTCATTTTTAGCGGCTATCAATTCTTCAATTTCATTCAATCTGTCAATTGACTGCATTGAGTTAGTCACAACGGAATCTGCATGACGAGAAGTGTCTTCTTCAAGCATTACCATGCGAGCAAATACCTTATCGGTACTTTGCTCAATAATGCCGACTTGCTTTTTGAGTGATTCTTTCATAACCTCTGCATTTTCGGCAATTTTATCACAAAAACTGAAAAACTCATCTTCCTGTTGTTTGAATAATATATTTAAAGATGCTGCTTTAGCATCCAGACCCTGTGCAATATCCGCAACATAGGAAGCCGTAGAGCGAGAAATATCATTTAAGCTTCTGCCCTGTTCTTCAAAAGAGTTCATACTTTTGGTTAAAGTTTCTTGAGAAGCTTTGGTCATTTCATTGATATTTTTATGCTGACGAGTTAAAACCTCATCAATATTCGCTACCCGATCACTAACAAGCTGAGAAAGGTTATCCATATTTTGATTTTGAACATTCAAAATACTTTCAAACTGCATAACCTTGGATAATGTACGATTTGCCGAGGTATCAAACTGATTGGACTGCTCCGCCAAATTGTCATTAATGGCTCGGCTCTTGTTAATAACATCATTGCACGAAGATAACATAACGGAAATATTCTGCTTGAGATTATCAACTGCTCCGGTTGCACTGCTTTCCAACAAAGCTGATGCAGAAGATAATTCATCAATCTGACGCTTGAGTTCTCCTTTGATTTCTTCAACACGTGCGGCTGATTCTGTAATATTTTTTTGTTGCTGAGCAAGCGATGTTTCACTAACCTGACTTTGGGCAACAACAACTGATGTTGCTTCCGTAAGCGAGGCTGTATGTTTTTGCATAACTTCAGAAATTTCATTTATATCATGTGCGGCATTTTCTGATTGCTTATGAAGATTTTCTGCTGATACATCTATTTGTTCATTAAGTTCATAAAGCTGTTTTATAACTCCTGACATGGTGTCTTTAATATGTTTGTGGCGAGAAATCAACTCATCACCGGCTTGTGCAGAACGCTCAATAACATCTGCACTCAAGCGATCCAGTTCCATAGTTTTTTCTTGGAGTTCGCTGATATATGCGGTTAAATCATCTGTTGCCGTAGCGCTTTTTATGCGCAATGTATTAACGTTATTTTCCACCGCGGCATCGACTTGTTGCATGGCATTAACAATTTGAGAAGATACGTCGCTCATTTTCGATACTTGAGTAGCAATACTCTCTTCTAAATTGCTACTACGAACCATCAGCTTATCAATTTCCTGAGCTAAAACATTACCATGAGTTGACAACTTTCCGTTAACTTCTTCCGCGTTATCGTTCAATGTTTTCATCAAACCGATAATATCATGCTTGTGTTTGCCCATGACTGTTTCAACTTTTTTAATCTGGTCATCAACAGAATCGTCAAGATCATGTATATTTTTGTGAAATTGATTATCTATACTAACAATGTTATCAGCAGCTTTTTTACCGAGTTCATCTATTTTATTTCTAAAAATCTCACCAGCCGAACCAATAGATTTTTCAAGTTTGCTACTATGAATATCAACCAAAGAACTTAGGTTTTCAACTTCCTTGGAAAGGGATTTTTTTATCATATTGCAATTTTCGACTGCTATTTGAGAAACATCTTGCAACATTGATGTTTGTGTAGAAAGAATCTCACCGAGATTAGTCAAATTGGTTGCCGCATCATCATTCAACTGGCGGAGCATTTCATTGGCTCTTGTCATGGAATGATTGTTTGAATTGGAAAATTCTTGTAAAAATCCTGCAGCTTCTTTCAACTCTTTTATGCGAGGAAGCAAATTGTTGAATAAATTATCCAAACTGCTTTCAACTTGAGATGCTCCAACCGACATATCGCGATTCATTTCATTAAAAACAGCAATGGAACCTTGAGCTTTGCCTGTAATATTATCAAAATTTTGAGAAATATACTTAACACTATCACTAAGTTCAATAATTGTTTTGGAGGAATATGTATCCAAAGTGGCAATCAATTTGGATAGCTCGGAAATATTGGCTCTCATTTCATCTTTTATAATAGCGGTATGTTCGGTTGCGGCTTTGGAAACTTGTTGCAATTCTACCACTTGTGAACGAATAGCATCTGCCATAGCCTTGGCTGTTTGGGGAGCGCCATCTTCAGGATATACCAATTGATTCATGTAAGCGCGCAAAAATTTAGCTTCTTGCTTGAACGAAGTGCCTCGGTCAATATAGGCCATAACAACCCAGATAATTGCCAAAGGTAAAGTTATGCCGGCAAGAAAACCGCCAAACTCATCAGGCATCATCAAAAAAAGATTAGACCAACCAAAAAACTGCGTAATGTAAACCAATACAACGGCAAACCAAATTACACTGACCGATACCATCAGTTTATGCAAATTATTGTTCAACCATGACTTATCTTCCTCAATATCAGAATAAGAGGTCGGTTGTTCACTCATAAATTGCGGAAGATTGCTATTGGATTTAGACCGACTACTGCCGGCTGTTTGACTGGACATCTAAATTTCCCCATTTTAAGATAATATTCCCCATGCCCTTTCGGGCTGAAGACATATTAATCCATAATTTTTAAAAGGGAAATATTTATGCTTGTAAAATCGCATTTTATCCACACGATTACTAAATATTCACAAATAATAATGAAGTATTATTCTTCTGTTTTTTTCTTCAAAACATAATTAAGACGATTCAAAGCCTGAATTTGCATTTGCTCACGGCTCAAATTTGCAGGTACAACGACACTTGCTTCAATACGAGTTTCCGGCTCAATAGCCGTGACTTTGACATATTGTCCTTGACGAATGTATTCAAACAAAATTTCGCTCATTTTACTCCTTGAAACGAAGCTTTTGAAATGATAAATGCAGGCGATAGCGGCATTTCTAATCTAATATTGGAAGATTTATATTTAAAGTCATTTGTTTTATTGAACAAAACCTTTTGACGCACATCATCATAACCGCGAGCAACATATCCCTGCTCCACTAAAGTATTAACATTATCAATATCCATTTCAGAATAAGATAATTCTTGAGGGATGTGGCTAATATTAAACACGGTTTCTCGTCCGATTTCTTTTGCCATGTATACAACATGGCCTCCGTCTGCCGGATCAACAGCTGCCTGCGTAATACACATACCATTCCTGAATCCGTTGCGATAACTGTAAAAATTTTTAATATCAACCATGGTGACGGCATAGCGACGACCATACTCCTGATATGCTATTTTTTGTCGCAAAGCATTCATGATTGAAGCCAGATTATTACCGCGATACGATGGATTTACAGATGCTTGCTCAAGAACAGCTATTTGATTAGGCTCATAATCTAAGGCAAAGTTAGGCAAAACATCTTCGGCATTATCGCGATTTATAAAATTTGCCGAGGCATAACCGATTAATTCGTTATTGCAAAAAGCACCAATAAAAAGATGAGAAGGATCTTCCAATATGCGCATAAAATCACTGGCTTTCTTGCGATGAATAAAACATTCCTGCCCTGGGCGCAAATTATCCAAAATAACCTGATGTAATCCGGTAACATCAAAAATATCTTTCTCACCCAAACGACGAATAATATAAGGTTGGTTGTTTTTTTGCAGACGGGCATTAAGTAGTACAGAATCGGCAGACATATCTTCCTCTATGCTATTTATTAAATAAAAAAAATCGGGATAAATAAAAAGCCTTAAATACAGGCATAGAGGACAAGGGAGTGCCCTCGGCCGGAACTTAAATTCCGGCGGTCATTTTTCGCTTGCATATATTATGCAAAATAGAAAACATTTAAAAACTCCCTTTACTTACAGCGAGTAAAATATAGAGGCTTGATGCAAATGTCAAGCCTCTATATATTATTTTATACGATTATCCTAGAAAACGATTGTTTTTGGGAAAACCGAACGGCACAAGTTTTCCAACTTGAGCCCGATGACCTATCCATGTCATAAGTTCTGTTTCAACTTTGATTCCGCCGGATCGAGCAAATTTAAATCCTTCATCTTTCTTGAATATTTGAATATCTGCCAAGCGACCATCTTTATATTTTTGCAAAGCAACTCCACGTCCTCGTGCCATAGTTGGAACTTCTTCTAACGGAAAGATAAGTAATTTGCGGTTTTCACCCACAATAGCAACCATGTCGCCTTCAATCTTTTTGCAAAATGTGACTTTTTCACCATCTGCAACATTCATAATTTTTCGTCCGTTGCGAGTTTGGGCTATGATATGATTTTCATCAATTACAAAACCGTGTCCGCTACTTGAGGCTATTAAGTATGATGCTTTAGGTTCAAAAACAAACATATCAGCAATATTATCATTATTGCCTAAATCAATCATCAAACGTAAAGGTTGTCCAAAGCCGCGGCCGCTTGGTATCTCGCTACCGGAAATATTGAAAAATTTTCCGGAATTATCCAACAGAATAATTTTATCTGTGGTTTGGGCGTGAATTGCCATCAACAGGCTGTCATCATCTTTAAATTTAAAATCTTCGTGCAAATCGTTGTGACCTTTGGTGCAACGTATCCAACCTTTTTGCGAAAGAATTACGGTTATCGGCTCTTTTTCGACCAAAGCCTCAATAGAAATTTCAATATCGTCGGAAATTTCCGAAAACTCGGTACGACGACGACCTAACGCTGTTTTTTTGCCGAATTTTTCACGAATTTCTTTTATTTCCGATGCAATTTTTTGCCATTGCAACTCTTCACTGCCAAGCAATGCTTCCAAACCTGATTTTTCTGCAGATAAATCATCAAATTCACGACGAATTTCTGTTTCTTCAAGCTTGCGCAAATTGCGCAACTTCATATTAAGAATAGCTTCTGCCTGATTTTCAGTCAGCTCAAACTTTTGAATCATCAATTGCTTAGGTTCTTCTTCCTCGCGGATAATTCTAATGATTTCATCTAAATTAAGATATGCTATCAAGTATCCGGATAAAATTTCTAAACGATTGTTAATTTTGCACAAACGATAATTGGAACGACGAGCCAACACATTACGACGATGTAACAAAAATTCTCGCAAAACCTCCTTAATTCCCATAACTCTAGGAACACCGTCAGAATCGAGAACATTCATGTTCATATTAAATTTGCTTTCTAACTCCGTCTGTTTGAACAACAGTTCCATAAGCATATTAGCATCAACATTGCGATTTTTAGGCTCAAGAACAATTCTGACATCATGAGTAGACTCATCGCGTATATCGCTTAATAACGGCACTTTTTTATCTTGAAGTAGCTGGGCAATTTTTTCAATCAGCTTGGACTTAACCACCTGATAAGGAATTTCGGTTATAATAATCTGGTATTGTCCCATGCCGAGATCTTCTTTCTCCCACTTAGCACGAATACGAAAATTACCTTTGCCATTGGTGTAAGCATCCAAAATCGTTGAAAATTTGTCAACAATAATACCTCCGGTCGGAAAATCAGGACCTTTTATTTTGCGTACCAAAGGCTCAATTTCAACTTCCGGCTTGTCAATTAAAAGCAACAAGGCATCACAAATCTCAGATAAATTGTGCGGCGGAATGTTGGTTGCCATACCAACGGCAATACCGGAAGAACCGTTACACAACAAGTTTGGAACAGCACCGGGCATAACAACAGGCTCCGACTCTTCGCCATCGTACGTATCGCGAAAATCTACCGCATCATCATTCAGACCTTCCATCAAAGCTACGGCAAATTCGGTCAAACGAGCTTCGGTATAACGCATGGCTGCCGGACCATCACCGTCAATATTACCAAAATTACCCTGCCCGTCAACTAACGGATAGCGTACAGAAAAATCTTGAGCCAAACGAGCCATTGCCTGATAAACAGCACTATCACCATGCGGATGATATTTACCGATAACATCACCAACAACACGTGCGCATTTCTTAAAACCGGATTTGGGATCAAGATGGAGCTGGCGCATAGCATAAAGCAAACGGCGATGAACAGGCTTCAGACCGTCACGAACATCGGGCAATGAACGCGCCACAATAGTAGACATTGCATAAGACAAATAGCGCGAGCTTAATTCCTCGGCCATAGATACGTGTTTGACTTTTTCTTCTTGTATTTCTGCCATATCAGTTCCTGTTCTTTCCGACACCAAAGCTATGGTTTGACAAAGTTTTGCTCAAATTAGCACGGCATTCGGGAAATTTCAAGTTATGAGTCGCAAAAAAGTTTTTATATAGGAAAAACTCGGTCAAATCGAGCAAATTTATTAATTCTTCTGCAGTTGGTTGATAGTTCTGTTCAACAATATAATGAGGATATTTATAAAGTCTGTTACGATATGGATAGCCTGCTTCTGCACAAACAGCTTTCCCGGTTTTGGGAGAAATATATTCTAAATTTTCGGTTGCTCCGGTGGCAGCACACTCGCTTAAATCAAGCCCAACACCAAGAAACTCCATAAGATAATATTCAAAGTAAGAATAATGAGTTAGCCAACTTTCTTCATCTATAAAATTAAAAAAACTTTTGATATAATAATAAAAACGTTCCAGATTTTGAAGCTCAGGCATACAACTATCGGACAAAGCACAAAAAGAGGTCAGCACACGTAATTTATCGACATCAGCAAGAAAATAAGCTGCAAACGAAGTTTTTAATTCAACACGCAAAGCCAACATATTATCATCAACACGGGCATAAGCACTGAACTCAATCAAATTACCAAGCTGAAATGTGGATAAATTCTTCTTACTTATCGCTCCTCGGACAAATCCGGTAACTTTGCCATGCTCTCTACTGACCAGACTTAAAATTAGCCCGCGTTCGCCGTGACGACGCATATTAATGATATATCCCTCATCTGTAAAGTGCATTGCTCCTCCGAGCATTAGTTTATGTTTTTTAACCGCTAACGTCAATCTGATTCTGAAAAATCTCCTTGACGTTTGAAATACAAATAATTATCTTGTGAACATCATATAAAACAAGTTATAAATTATTAAAATCCAAGAAAATGAGAACAACCTTCAAACACGCAACTAAAGCCAATCTGTGCTTCTTTGCCTTTACTTGGTTTATAGCACTATGGGCACTGGTCAAAATTATCATACTTTGGCCTGAAGTATATTGGAATAATCTTTCCAAAATTGTTGTTACTTTGGCAGCATCGGCTTCGATTTTGTTTATAACGGCATTTTTACAAAGCCGGTTGAAACATTCTGATCGCCGTCGAAGAATATACTGGATTATTGTTGCAAAACAACAATATTCAATGGCAATTTTTCTACTCCTTAAAGTTACTGTGATTCTGTTTATTACATTAATCTACAAAGCTCTTTGCTTATGAAAACAAGATATTGGCTTTTTATCAGCATCCTTATGGGGATTTTGATATGGTATTTCGGAAAAAGTTGTCTTTTGTTGTTGATGGCAATAACATGGTGTGGCGGTACCATATTTTATTTTTTGCGCTTTGTTTACGAACAGGCGTATTGGCAACGTAGAAACAGAATATTCTTTTTTCATGATGATACCTTAAAATTGTATCGCAAACGTATGTATTTTTACGAAGAATGGGCGCGAATTTTAATGTATCTCGGATGTATTGCCGTTATTGAAGCAGTGATTATTTTGTAACAAAAAGGCGGATTCCTATAAGGAACTCCGCCTTTTTAATTGCATATACAAAAACTAGATTGCCTTTTTAACCTGCAAACGATTTCTCTTGGTAATGGCATCATATTCTTGCAGACTGGCCAAAACATCTTTCATGTCTTTTAGAGCTATGGTATTCGGACCATCAGACAGAGCTTTGTCAGGATCCTCGTGTGTTTCCATAAACACTGCAGCCACACCCACAGCAACAGCCGCGCGAGCAAGTACAGGCGCAAACTCCCTTTGACCACCGGTTGAAGAACCATGACCGCCAGGCTGTTGAACAGAGTGTGTGGCATCAAATATAACCGGACATCCGGTATCTTGAGCCATTTGCGGAAAACCGCGCATATCGACAACCAGAGTATTGTATCCGAAGCTGGTGCCGCGTTCGGTAATACAAACATTTTCGTTTCCGCTGTCCGTAACTTTTTTGACAATATTCTTAACATCCCAAGGAGCTAAGAACTGACCTTTTTTGACGTTTACAACTTTTCCGGTTTGAGCTGCCGCAATAACTAAATCTGTTTGACGGCACAAAAAGGCCGGAATCTGTAACATATCTACATGTTTGGCAACTTCTTCACACTGCCAAGCTTCATGAACATCAGTCACAATCGGAATATTGTTGTAAAGCTTCTTTATTTCATCAAATGTGCGCATTCCTTCGTCTAAGCCAACTCCGCGAGCTCCGTTTATTGATGTGCGGTTGGCTTTATCAAATGAGGCTTTGAAGACATAATTCATCCCCAATTCTGTCGTCATCTCGCGCATGGCACCACAAATATCTATCGCATGCTGACGGCTCTCAATCTGACATGGACCGCACAACAAAGATAACGGCAATTCATTACCGATTTCAAAATCGGCAATACGAATTGTCTTTTGCGGATAATTTATTTCAGCCATAATTCCTCCTAAAATCTGTAGCTCATCATCCAATTTAACGCCATATAACAAAAACAGAAAATTTGCAAGATATTTTTTGAAATTTTCAACATTCTGTCAAAATTAGACAATCAATTGATTGCCATTCGGCTCCAAATAAACAAAACATTACCATCATTTTTAACACCGGGAACATACGCCGCTTGTAGGGCAAACCTCTTATATTCCACCCCTACCAAAGGTAATGGTGCGGGTACGGGCAGATAATACCATTCACTGCGCTGAGTCACTCCCAAAGTATAACCTATTCCGATGCGAAAATCACGATTACAATTAACAAACCAATTTTTCATCCAAGCGTAGCCGAAAAAGGTTTCCAGATACTTATTAGAATCTTTAAATGCCATAGCAT
>JAFTLF010000103.1 GCA_017452885.1 Alphaproteobacteria bacterium | reverse complement strand
TTTAGAAAAACACAACCCATACTCTAAAACAGAAAAATCATATTAAGACAATAGCTTAGAAAATCCTCAACAAATTCCCAGTTACCCTCTTGATTTTTCTTATTTATTCCTTGCTTTTTTGAAAGATTTTCAGTAATCTATGAAAATGTTTTTCATTAAGCTTTAGGAAATAGACAATATGAACGATACACAACGAATGATTGAACAAGCTCTATCTTTACGCCAACCACAAAAAGATAGTTTAGACATATTAGCTAAAGTGCTTGAAAAGATTGAGTTATCTAAAGATATGTCAATAGAAGAAGCCTTGTGTCTTATTCAAGAAGTTCGTCCATCAGTTAAAGATTTTGAGCGAGTTTTCCCTTGTATTTGTTTTGCTATTGCAACAGGTGTCGGAAAGACTCGACTTATGGGAGCAATGATTGCATATTTACACGCTGAATATGGTATTAAAAACTTTATGGTTCTTGCACCAAATTTAACAATTTACAACAAATTAAAGACAGACTTTACCCCTAATACCCCAAAATATGTATTTCCCGGACTTAATGCCTATGTAGGAACACCTCAAATTATTACCGGTGATGATTATGACCAAGTTGGTGGTTTGTTTGATAATCCAAACGATGACAGATTAAGAATTAATATCTTTAATATATCTAAGATAGATTCAGATAAAGACTCAAGAGGAACTCCAAGAGTTCGCCGTATGGCAGAATATCTGGGACAATCATACTTTGATTATCTGTCAGGATTAAAAGATTTAGTTTTAATTATGGATGAAGCTCACAGATACAGAGCAAATGCCGGTATGGCAGCAATCAATGAATTACACCCTGTTTTTGGTATAGAATTAACTGCAACAGCCAAATCAACCGGAGCAAAAGGTAAACCTTTTAAGAACATCGCTTATGAATACAATCTTGCTCATGCAATTACAGACGGTTTTGTTAAAAAGCCTGCTATCGTAGGACGTACAGATTTCGATAAAAACCAATATGATGACGATATGCTTGAAGAACTAAAAATGAAAGATGGTATTAAGGTACACGAGAGTGTTAAAGCAGAACTTCAAGTATATGCCGATAATAATAAAACTCGCCTTGTTAAGCCTTTTATGATGGTTATTGCTAAAGATATTAAACATGCCGAAGATATTGAGGCTAAAATAAAAAGTGATGATTTTGAAGAAGGAAGATATAAAGACAAAGTTATCGTTGTAAACTCTAAACAAAATGGAGAATTAAAAGATGAAGTTTTACAACGATTGCTTCAAATTGAAAATGCAGATGAACCAACAGAAATTGTTATTCATGTTAATATGCTTGGTGAAGGTTGGGACGTAAACAACCTTTATACCATTGTTCCATTAAGAACAGCAGATTCGAAAATCTTAGTAGAGCAATCTATTGGTCGTGGTTTGCGTTTACCTTATGGAGAATTAACAGGTGATAAAGCCATAGACCGTTTACATGTCGTTAATCACGATAAATTTGAAGATATTATTAAAGCAGCAAGAAACCAATCATTTGAGTTCCAACAAGAATATATTGATGAATCAGAAAATGGTTTAATAGGAAAAGTAGCGGTTACAAGCACCAGTAAAATTGATGAACTTATCCAAACAGGCGGTATTGTTGTAGCCAAATCACAACCTGAACAAACCAACCTTCCTGTGTTTACAAATGAAAACAATCAAAAAATTGGTGATGCCGTAAGAGAAGCAATTGCTGAACGAAGCCGTTATGTAAGTAGCCCAGAAGAATTAAAAAACAAAGAAAATCAAGAAAAGATTGCAGAAGCAACAAGACAAAAGCTAAAAAACATTGATCTTGAAAATGCAGAATTGTCTTTAGAACCACTTGTTGATGTTGAAAAGACGGTTGAAAATTTAACCGAAAGTTTTATTAAACTAACAATTAACATTCCAAGAATAATTCAAACATATAGACAATTAGGAAGTTTTACTTTCAAAGATTTTGATATAGATACATCAGATTTTAATGACTATAAACCAGAATCTCAAAGAATGATTATCCAAGAAATCATTGGACATCATAGAGAAGAAAGACAAGCAGACTTCTTTGACAAGTATGAAGATATCACTCATTACTTACTTGTTCCTTTGGTTGAAGAGCAGATTATTTCATATCAAGACAATGCTGATTTGATACATAAGTTAGTAACTCAAACTATAGAACATATCAACTCATATTCCGGAAGCGATGAAAACACTCGTAAAATTTTGTTCTTCAATGACAAAGATATTGCTCATAAGATTATGTTACAGATGAAAGCTCATGTACAAGTTGCTCCAATGGATTTGGATATTAAAGTAGATACGGACTATGGCTCACAAACATCAGAATCCTATAAACTTTTAACAACAATTGACCAAGAAATATTAGACTACAGAGCATCTGTTAAAGATAAGTCTAAAATTAAAAACATGGTGTTTAACGGTTTTAAAAAATGTTTGTTTGATAAACAAAAGTTTGACTCTTGTACAGAAAAAGACCTTTGCGAGATTTTAGAAAACTCCAACCTTGTTACAAAATGGTTTAAGGTTAACGGCGATAGAGCAAAAGATATTTTCAAAATAAAATATCCAGATGACGACCATCAACTTCATAATTACTTGCCTGACTTTATCGTGGAAACCGTCAGCGACAAATATATGATTGAAACCAAAGCTTCTAATCAAATGACGGAGAAGACGGTTTTAGCCAAGAAAGATGCCGCCTTAAAATGGTGCGAAATTGCAACGGAGTTTGAGAAAAAGCACAACGGCAAAACTTGGCACTATTTGTTGATACCTGATAACACCGTAACCCTTGACCGCACGTTTGATAAGCTTGTGAGAGATTATGAGGCAAAGTAAGAAGGAACAATTGATCGTTTTGCTGACGTCAGCAAAATGATCAAAGTATAACAAAATAAGAACTTGGAGATATTTTATGGATAAAAATTTAATAACAACATTGACTAAAGGGTTTGAAGATGCCGCATTTGAATACGAAGGCGTAGAATGCTGGTCGGCACGACAATTACAAGTTTTATTAGATTATGCCCAATGGCGTAATTTTGAAGGCGTAATAGAAAAAGCCAAAGAAGCCTGCCAAAAGTCCGGTCATGCAATTGAGGATCATTTTGCTGACGTCAGCAAAACGATCCCAATGCCCAAAACAGCAGAAAAAGACATAGATGATATCTTATTAACCCGTTATGCTTGCTATCTGATTGCACAAAACGGTGATCCGCGTAAAGAAGTAATAGCATTTGCTCAAACTTATTTTGCCGTTCAAACCCGCAAACAAGAAATAATAGAAGAAAGATTAGCATTAGCTGAGCGCTTGGACGCACGTGAAAAGCTCACAGCCGCAGAAACAGAATTATCTCAACTTATTTATGAACACGGTTGTGATGATAAAAGTTTTGCTACTATTCGTAGCAAAGGGGATGCTGCCTTGTTTGGCGGATATTCCACTAAAATGCTTAAAAATAAAATGGGAATACCTGAAGGTCGTCCATTAGCTGATTTCTTACCAACCATTACCATTCGCGCTAAAGACTTAGCAACGGAAATGACTAATTTTAATATTAAAAAAGACGATTTACAGGGAGAATATCAAATAACGAAAGAACACGTACGGAATAATCAAGATGTTCGTACCTTGCTCGGTAACAGAGGAATTGTTCCGGAAGAATTGCCTCCGGCAGAAGATATTAAGAAATTAGAGCGTCGTGTTAATAAAAATGCTAAACAATTACCAAAAGCAGGAAAAACATTTTCCAAGATAGCTAAGAAGAAAGGCGAATAATGGACACAGTTGTTGAACATACGCTTTACGATTGGTTTAGAGATATATGGCTTCCGGCGGCAGGAGCAATATTGATACCGGTTGCTATTGCCTTCTTTACATGGTGGTTTGGTGCAAGCCGTGCGGAAAAACAAAAAGAAATGCAAGAATTGCGAGATAATTTGAATTTATTGATATCTTTACTGATGAGTTACATGGAGTTGCTGGCAAATGCTAGACATAAATTTGAGAGCCTTCAAAAAAGCGTTAATTCAATAAAAAACTACAATAATGCTCGTAATAATCCAGCATTTTTTACCAGATTCACTTGTGAAAATATTTTAAAAGATATTAATGTTTCATCATATTCTGCTTGTTTGGTGTATGATGAAGATTTTTTAGTTTGTTTAATAAGAATTAAAGATTTAGGTGCTCAACTTGAAAATATTATAGAAGAACGAAATGCTTCATTAATATCCATGGCTTCTTGTGAAAATATAAAGATACGTGAGGAAAGGTATGCGAGTTTTTTAGTAGATCAATCTAGTAATTTAGATACGATGCTAAATTTGGTTGATGTTTGTCTAATACAAAGTTATAACTACTTAAAACGTATAAAATCCTTTGAAAAACAATATATTGATCTAAAATTGAATAACCCAGAATTTGATGATGAAACGTTTTTTTCAAAGATAGAAAAAGAATATACTCAAAGGAACAAGCAAAAT
>JAFTLF010000102.1 GCA_017452885.1 Alphaproteobacteria bacterium | reverse complement strand
CGAATATGCTTGGTATCGCAAAGTTAAGTTTATTGATGATGTTAAACTTGATGATACGACCATGATTTTGAATCAAATATATCTTGACCCGGCAGTTCAACGCCATGGTCTAGGCACCTATGTATTAGCACAAACATTACCAAAAATGAAAGAAAAAGGTGTAAAGAATCTAATTCTGGAATACAACGCTGACAATAAAAATGCTGAAAAATTTTATCATTATTTCGGTTTTAGAGCGTTGGCCGAAACTCAAGATCTGGATCATATTATTAAAGATGAACACGGTCATACAAAATTTTGTATCAGCGATGTTAAAATGGTTCATGTCCCGATTGATATAGCGCTTGAAAAAGCCAATTCAAAAATTAAACAAAAACAACAAGAAACAGCTCACGGAATAAGCAATGTTTTAGTGGGACGTGTTAAATATGTCCATAAAATACGCTCATAAAATACGTCATATATTATCACCCAAGGGACACGAGATAGCTTTTTACGAATATCTTATTGATAAAAGCTATCCTAACATTTTTATTCTCGGTGGTTTTCATGGTGATGAAATTGAGGGTGAATATGCTGTCTTGCAGTTTATGAAAGAACTTGAAACAAAAGAAAATATTCAAAGTCTGTATAATATTTATTTTCTGCCCTGCTTGAATCCTGACGGCAAAGAAAATTGCTCACGTTTTAACATTAATAAAGTTGACTTAAATCGAAATTATCCTACTCAAAATTTTAAAAATAAAACCCAAACTTTGGGATATGAAAGCGTTACATGTGAAGCTCCGGCTTCGGAAAAAGAAACTCGTTTTATGATTAGTCTTGTTGAAGAATATCATCCTCAAGCAATTGTTTCTATTCACTCAGATTTACATTTAATTGATTATGACGGCCCCGCTCAGAAACTGGCTCAGTTATTCGCCGATAAGACTGGCTATAGAATTGTAGAATCAGTTGGTTATGAAACACCAGGTTCATTTGGTACATGGGCTGGAATCGAAAGAAAAATTCCTGTAATTACTTTGGAAACGTGGCGAGGTAAAACAGATGAAGATCTTGAAAAAATATGGCAAGAAATTCGCCCTGCTTTTTATGCCATGCTGAGCTTTCAGTTGTAGCATAATTTAAAAAAGTTCTATCATCGCCTTGGCTTCATCAGTCATATTTTCAAAGCTCCACGCTGGTTCCCAGACAATTTTTACTTCGACAATACCAACACCACTCAATGCCGCAACAGCATCGGCAGCTTGCTGAGGTAAGATACCGGCAACCGGACAAGTCGGAGCAGTTACAGTCATGTCAATTTTTATATCACCGTCATCTTCTTGCACAATTTTATAAACCAGTCCCATATCCCAAATATTAATCATAATTTCAGGATCTGAAACCGTACGCAGAGCCTCAATAATTTGCTCTCTGGAAGCGCGAGCTTTATCATCTGTCGTAAGTTTTTTTCCGGCATAAGCCACGTAATCTTTGGTCATGGCTCCATCTTCTTCCAATCCCATGGCTGAAAGAAGTTGCGTTTCATTTTCATCAAAAATTTTCTCTTCGCTCATCAAACATCCTTATTGTAACAAAATCAAAGTTATTACCGCCGCAAGCAATAAACCAACTGCAATTAAATTGCAACGCGGATATTGCTCGGCATCTTGGCGACGAAAATAATAACTATTCCATAAAATAATCCACACCGGATACAATGAAAGCACGGCCGAAACATATCCAGGATTAACTGCATAGTACATAGCGGTATTTTTAAATATGTTACCACCTAAATTACTCAAAATAACCAGCAAACCACCGGCAATAAAACGTGGCGCAAATGCCAAGTGCCAATCACGGTGACGAATAAATTTTATCAAGTTAGGCAAACCGGAGAAAAAAGCGGTTATCCAACAATAGTAAAAAATTGCTGAAGTTAATCCTGCGGTTGCGCCAAGCGTTGTCGTATATTTGTTATTTACATCTATCAAAGAAGAAACCAACAAAGCCGGAAGCAATGCTATGAACGCCTCTTTTCCGACACGACCGCGACAAATGGCTCGTAAAGAAAAAATAATTCCCATCATACATAAAATAATCAAACTCAAACGTTGCGGATTATGTATCATTTCGACAAACTGAGATGGGCGAATAATCAGCCACAAAACAAAGACAAAAGCAATAACATATGGCTTGATTGCTCCGACTATCTCTCCACCAAACAAACGAGAACAAAGGAATGTTTTTTTATCTACATACGATATTAGCAAACCTTGAATTATTCCACAGACCCAAAACCAAGGATTTGAAGGCATCTCAAACAATGGAAAAAATAATAACAACAACAAACTTTGAACAGTACCTCGATACACCATCATTAATGAAGACGGCATTTTAAAAATCTGGTTGGCATACACCATCATTCCGGCTAAAATACTACTGCATAAAGCCCACAGCCACCATAGTTCAGACATTTATTACTCCCTAGAAAAAAGTTTGTGCCTTTTGTAAAGCGGCGATAAAACGATTTACATCTGTTTTATCGCTATATAATCCCAGCGATGCACGAGCCAGATTTTCATATCCCATACGACGAACCAAAGGCGCTGCACAATGATGTCCAACGCGAACAGCAACCCCTTCTTTATCCAAAACAAAGGCCAAATCTTGCGGATGAATACCATCAACATCAATAGCAAATACACCACCTTTATTTTCAGCTGTTCCTACCTCGGTTACACCTTTTATTTCTTGCAAACGTGAACGCATATAAGATGTTATTTCTGCTTCATGAGAATGAATGTTGTCCATGCCAAGGCTCATCATATATTCCAAAGCCGTTCCCAGTCCGATAGCTTGTACGATTGCCGGTGTTCCGGCTTCGAATCGTGCAGGAGGAACATCGAAAGTTGTACTTTGATAAGTTACAACATTAACCATATCACCGCCAAATTGATATGGCGGCATTGCTTCCAATAATTCCTGTCGTCCATACAAAACGCCAATACCGGTCGGGCCATAAGTTTTGTGACCGGAAAATACTAAAAAGTCACATCCTAAATCTTGTACATCAACCTGATTATGAACCACATATTGACATCCGTCCACCAACACCTTGGCTCCGACATTGTGTGCATCTTCAATCATTTGTTTTAACGGAAAAACCGTACCAAGTACATTTGACATACCGGTTACAGCAACAAGACGAGTGCGACCATTGAGCAATTTGCAATATTCGTCGTGATTAAAACTGCCGTCATCATTGATTTTGAATATTTTTAATTCAAAACCTATTTCATCTCGCAACATTTGCCATGGGACCAAATTGGCATGATGTTCTGCTTCTGATATTAGAACTTCGTCAATCTTGGTAAGAAATTTACGCCCCCACGTTGAAGCCACTAAATTTATTGCTTCTGTGGCATTGCGAGTAAATACAATTTCAGAATCTTTATGAGCATTAAGAAATTTGCGAACAATACTGCGAGATTTTTCATATTCGGAAGTAATTTCTTCACTCAAAAAATATGATCCGCGATGAACATTGGAATATTCATTACTATAAATTTGCATCATTTTATCAATAACCGCTTTGGGTTTTTGCGCAGATGCCGCCGAATCAAGAAATGTATTCGGCTTGCCGTTTATTTCACCGCTAAGAATAGGAAAATCTTTTCTTATTTTTTCAATATCGTACATCAACATTTCTCCGGCAAAAAAATTATTTTGCCCACAATTTAATCCATGCTGCTATTTTTTCATCCTCAATTTTGGATATAGCATCATCCAGATATGCCGCTATCAATAGCTGTCTTGCATCTTCCTCACTAATACCGCGAGAACGCATATAAAACAACTGCTCTTCATCTAACTCACCACTGGCAGCCCCATGCGAACATTTTACATCATCTGCAAAAATCTCAAGTTCAGGTTTGACATCTACTTCTGCCGTATCAGTCAATAGAAGAGCCTTGTGCAATTGAGTACCTTCTGTTTGTATGGCTTCCGGTGCAATATGAATTTTTCCCTGAAAAACACCTTTAGCATCACCGCCAACAACACCTTTAATCAACTGGTGAGATGTTGTGCAAGATGATAAGTGTTCTATATCGGTGGTTGTATCAATAGTTGCCCAACCATTCATAATATATGCCCCATTGACTTCGGCTGAAGCTTTCGGCTCTTTTAACAATACTCTGGTTTCGTTGCGAGAAACATCTGCTCCTTTTTGTAGACAAAATGAATTATAAGAACCATTCTCCGCAACATCAACATAATTCAAAGCCAGATGATGAGCCTTAAAAGCCTCATTCTGAATTTTATAGTGACACAGCTTGGCATTGCGACGAATGTATATTTCGTTAACAATATTAGCTAAATAACGAGATTTTACTTCTCCGTTATAGTAATGAAATTCAACAATTTTAGCCGACGATGCTTCCTCGACTACAATTAAATTGTGAATATTGCATAACAAGTTTTGTCCTCGTGTATCAGTATGATAAATCAACGCAAGCGGTTTTTTTATTTCCACTCGAGAATCGATATGAATAAATATACCCTCATTAAGATAAGCTACATTTAATGCTGAAAAAGGAAACCGCTTTTCAATCAGCTGAGTATTAATTAATTGGCGATATTGCGGATGAAACATAATTACCTCAATCAGGGGCAAAATTTCTATACCCTGTGGTAATTCACTCATTGCCGGATTAAAAATTCCGTTTTCAAAATAAATTTTATAGGCATCAAAAGGTAATTCTGCTTGAGGTGCAGATAAATTTTGTTGGGGTAAAGATATAACAAAATCATCAGCATTAAGTTCCCGAAGTCTGGTATATTTCCAGGCTTCATTTTTGGCCGTCGGAATGCCGACCGAGGCAAAAACATTTTTTCCATTAGTACGTATTTCATGCAGCCACGGAATTTCATCTCCGGGTAACGATATATGTTGCAATAATCCGGTCATTTATTTTTCTCTCACAAATCCGGCATAGCCCTTTTCTTCTAACTCAAGCGCAAGATTTTTATCTCCTGATTTAACAATACGTCCGTCGGCATAAACATGCACAAAATCAGGTATAATATAATTAAGCAGGCGCTGATAATGGGTAATAACCAACATGGCTCTTTTGCCGTTACGTAAAGCATTAACCCCTTCTGAAACGACTTTGAGAGCATCAATATCCAATCCGGAATCTGCTTCGTCTAAAATGGCAAAATCAGGTTTTAATACTGCCATTTGCAAAGTTTCAAGACGTTTTTTCTCGCCACCGGAAAAACCGACATTAACAGCTCTTTTTATCATATCGGCATCTAAACCGAGTTTTTTACCCTCTTCACGAACCATTTTAACAAATTCCATGGTATCAAGCTCTGGCTCACCACGATGTTTGCGTATTGCGTTGACGGCATGTTTCAAAAAAGTTGTTACCGGCACGCCGGGAATTTCTACCGGATATTGCATACATAAAAAGATGCCTTCACGAGCGCGTTCTTCAGGTGACATCGCTAATAAATCTTGTCCTTTAAAACGAATCGACCCAGATGTAACTTCATAACCTGATTTGCCACACAAAATATTTGACAAAGTGGATTTTCCGGCACCATTAGGTCCCATCAATGCGTGGACTTCTCCCTCGTTAATCGTTAGGTTGAAGCCTTTAATAATTTCTTTATCGCATACGCGAGCGCATAAATCTTCTATCTCAAGTAATGGTGTTTTTGTCATTTTCTCTCCCGTATAACTTTCAGGCCGTATGGGCTTTGTCCCAATCATTAAGACGACGTTCAATCAATTTAATTTTTTCTGCCTTATAAGCTTCTACCTTCTCAGCAATATTGTAATTTTCTTTCAATTGTTCCAACATGATTTCAACATCAGCCGTTTCTTCAATAATCTCAGCAATATTATCCTTTTTACGATTGACGTTTTTTAAAATCTCTTTCATTAACTCCGACATTTCTTCAACAACCATCATCATCTGTGGTTGCTCTCCCCATGTCTGCAATGCTCGCTTTAAAACAGGATTAACCATTATCCCACACTCCCTTCCAACGAAATATTAATAAGCTTGGCCGCTTCTATGGCAAATTCCATTGGCAAATGTTGCATAACCTCTTTACAAAAGCCATTAACAATCAAGCTTACAGCTTCTTCCTCACCAATTCCTCTTTGCTGACAATAAAACAATTGTTCATCACTGATTTTTGAAGTCGTTGCCTCATGTTCTATTTTGGCGGTTTTATTACGATTTTCAATATACGGAACCGTATGTGAACCACAAGTTCGACCAATTAACAAACTATCACATTGCGAATAATTGCGCGCATTTTGTGCGCCGGGGCTAACCCTTACCAATCCTCGATATGTTTGGTTGGAAAAACCGGCAGAAATACCTTTGGAAATAATTTTGGACGAAGTATTGCGTCCAATGTGTATCATCTTAGTACCGGTATCTGCTTGTTGATGATTGTTGGTGATGGCTACCGAATAAAATTCACCGACAGAATTATTACCCTGAAGCACACAAGACGGATATTTCCATGTAACTGCCGACCCAGTTTCCACCTGCGTCCATGAAATTTTGGAATTATCACCTCGACAAGCTGCTCTTTTGGTTACAAAATTATATACTCCGCCATTGCCGTCTTTGTCTCCAGGATACCAATTTTGCACTGTAGAATATTTAACCTCCGCATCTTTGAGAACAACAATTTCAACAATTGCCGCATGAAGCTGATTTTCATCACGTTGCGGAGCCGTACAGCCCTCTAAATATGACACATAACTTTCGTCATCTGCAATAATTAAAGTACGTTCAAATTGTCCGGTATTTTTGGCATTGATACGAAAATAAGTAGACAATTCCATCGGGCAGCGAATACCTTTGGGAATGTATACAAATGAACCATCGGTAAACACGGCAGAATTTAAACAGGCAAAAAAGTTATCTGTGTAAGGAACCACAGATCCCAGATAACGCCGGACTAGATCAGGATGTTCTTTTACCGCCTCTGAGATAGAGCAGAAAATAATTCCTTTTTCGGCAAGTTTGGCACGATATGTAGTCGCTACCGAAACAGAATCAAATACAGCATCAACAGCAACGACACCGGCTAATATTTCTTGTTCTTTGAGAGGAATCCCGAGTTTATCATAAGTTTCCAGCAAACTCTTATCTACTTCATCAAGACTCTTGGGGGCAACTTTTTGTTTGGGAGCCGAATAATAGTACAAATCTTGATAATCTATTTTATCGTAAACCAGTTTGGCCCAAGTCGGCTCTGTCATACCTTGCCAAAATTCAAAAGCCTTAAGCCGCCACTCCAACAACCATTCTGGCTCACCCTTTTTGGCCGAAATCAAACGAATGATGTCAGCATTCAATCCCTTTGGAATAGTATCGGCCTCAATATCTGTTACAAAACCATATTTATATTTATCGCCGGACTCGTCGGCTATTTCGGTAATTTTATTCATATCTTTTCCTTGTCACAGGCATAAGCTAGTGTTTTTTTTGCCAAAATGCAACCTCTATTTCATGCAAATTTAACCTTATTTTAGCTTTTGACATACTAATCTGAGAAACAATCTGTATTTTGTTTTAGAGAGGTAATACATGTTTTGTGGTCTTATCGTTTCTATATGTGTAAATCTGCTTTTGTTGGCGCTTGTTTTACTGTTATGCAACAAATTTAAACAAACCAATCGCAATCTTAAAGAATTGATTAAAGAAAACGACACACAACAAAGTACACCGCAAGCAACCAATGGCGATATTTATTTCAAAATAAATAAAGATTTTAATATTACATTTATTAATGAAAGCGGCGCTGATAGCCTTGGGTATATGTCGCAAGAACTTATCGGTAAATCGGTTTTTGGCAGTTTGTTTGAAGAAAAACAAGCCAATCGTGACAGTCTTAACGCCACACTTAATAAAATGTATCGCCACCAAGCCACACTTAATTCTCAAGGGATTTTGGTTCGCAAAAACGGACAAAAACAATTGATGATGTGCCGCCAGCGTCCATTGCTCAATGAAGTTTTGGAATGCGAAGGTATTAGTTTTTTGTGCAAAGATATATCAGAAGCTAAGGCATGGAAAGAGAATTTGTTACGATTTGAAAATCGTGATTTGTTGACAAACACCCTCAATGAAAAAGCCATTCTCGACCGTTTTGAACACGATTTTCAATTAGCCAAGCGTTATAATAAAGAATTTTCGTGCATTGTTATTGAGTTGCGTGACTTGTATGACTTTATAAGTAAAGGAATCGATTTTGAAACTGCCGACAAAATGCTTAAGGTTGTTAGCGATGTTTGCTTTGCAAATCTGACTCCCAATGCCAATATCGGTCGTGTTGAAAAAACTAAAATCATGTTGATATTAAATGGAACATCACGCGATAAAGCTTCGTCGATTTCTTTTAAGATTTTGCAAGAATCGATTAATGCCATAAAAAAACTGCGAGTTGATGAATATAATGCACAGATGATTGTTGTAACCTATACAAACCGTAAAAATTTTAATGATACTTTTGATGGTATGTTGGCTCGTGTCAAACGTCATATCGGAATGTCTCTAAAACATCGAGAATATGGAGTTGTATCTTCCGATAATCGTGGTAGTATTATAAACAAAGAGTAAGAAAATATTAATTTGTCCGTGTTATGCTCTGACACTGAGTGAGTATGAGCTTAATAATATTGAAGATAAAATGAGCGGACGCAAAACATTTTTTGCAATTTTGGCATTGATTTATATGTCCTGTGGCTGTACGACAGGACAAATTCCTTTGCTCAATTACAGCATGAATACTTGGTGGGAGCGGACTCCAAATCAAGTTACTGTCCGCAAAGGAGATACTCTTTACAGTATTGCCAGACGATATGATATTCCTATCCGTGAATTAATTGAAACCAACCGTTTACGCCCCCCTTATGGTTTGCGTATCGGGCAGAGATTAAAAATGCCAACCGCAAAATACCATGTGGTAGCTAAAGGTGATACTTTATATAATATATCTAAACGTTACAATGTTGATATGCGATTACTCAGCCGTACTAACAATATTGCACCGCCTTATTCTTTATCTGTCGGACAACGTCTTTTGTTACCCGGAAGTGTGGTTTCAAAACCAATTGCAACTAATTATGTTTCCAATACTTCCACTCAAAAAAATAAAAAATCCTCTTCTCTCTGGAAAAAGCCAAGCAACAATAACCGCTCATATAGCTCTTATTCTACGCCGGTAAAAAAACGTAATAGCAAATTTGCCTGGCCTGTTAAAGGAACTATTATTTCCAAATATGGAGTTATAGCCAAAGGACGTAATAACGACGGCATAAATATTAAAGCCCCCCTAGGTGCGATGGTTAAAGCAGCAGATGCCGGAACTGTTGCTTATGCCGGAAACGAACTCAAAGGTTTTGGGAATTTGATTTTGCTTAAACACTCAGGTGGTTGGATTACAGCTTATGCTCACAATGACTCCTTGGCCGTAAAAAAAGGACAGAAAGTTCGCAAAGGCGAAAAAATTGCCACTGTCGGCAGCACAGGAGGAGTCAATTCCCCTCAATTACATTTTGAAATTCGTGCCGGTAAAAAAGCTGTCAATCCGTTGAGTTATTTGCAATAAATTAAAATATTTTATTCAATCAAAGCAATATTGTTTGATTTTACCCTCATGCACTCTTCTTTTTATCTTCTTTTTTTGCTACCCCCACTTTGGATGTCTTTTGTGTACCGTTTACCCGCCATGCGAGTTGCCTTTTGCCACACTTCACCTGTGTCGCCCTTGGGCATGAGCGATAGCGAACTTTGCCTCGAGGGTCTAAAGAAACATGAATCCTTATTATGATGGGTTCTCGGGTCTGGCACTACGTGCCGCCCAAGAATGACCCGCACGGCGGGTGCGCGGCACTAAAAGAACATTCTAGAATGACGTTTTTGTAGCCTCCTCGGACATTGATCCGAGGGACCGAATCAACAACAATAAGAATAGAAGTCATCAGGGAAGAGATTTTGGATACAAATAAACCCCGCTTGATTAAGCGGGGTTATAAGAAAGACAATTAAATAAGAAGCGATGTGTTTAGAAGATCTGGCAACGACTTACTCTCCCGCGCCTTAAGACGAAGTACCATCAGCGCTAAAGGGTTTAACGTCCGAGTTCGGAATGGGATCGGGTGGGACACCTTTGCTATAATCACCAGATCATCTAAACACATCATAAGAATTAGAACAACATCCATAGGAAGATTATTTATACGTTAAAAAATCAAGCCAATCAGACTATTAGTATCAGTTAGCTAAACACATTGCTATGCTTACACACCTGACCTATCAACGTGGTGGTCTTCCACGGTCTTAATTGGGATACCTAGTTTCAAGGTGGGTTTCCCGCTTAGATGCATTCAGCGGTTATCCCGTCCGAACTTAGCTACCCAGCGTTGCTCTTGGCAGAACAACTGGTACACCAGAGGTTCGTTCATCTCGGTCCTCTCGTACTAAAGACAAATCCTTTCAAGTATCCTACACCCACGGCAGATAGGGACCGAACTGTCTCACGACGTTCT
>JAFTLF010000101.1 GCA_017452885.1 Alphaproteobacteria bacterium | reverse complement strand
GCCATGTCCGGGATCTAAAACAATAATATGTTTTTTACCTGAAGAAGCATGGGCTGATTTTCGCGAAGATGATTTTTTATCAGATGATGCCTTAATACTTTCCTGATTACTAAAGGCATGACTATTACCAACCTTAGATGCAAACTCACGCGCTGAAGTTACTTCTAAATCAACTACGAATCGCCAACTAAAATTGCTTTGCGGCGGCAACAACAAAACTTTTTTTATTATTGCAGGCTTTTGCAAATCAAACACCACCCGAACACCATCAGCACCTGCCGTTCCGACACGAGCATCAGATATTATAGGATTGCTTTCTTTAATTTTTTCAATTTGTTTACTGACATCGGCATTTTTAAAATCAACAACCAAACGTTCGGGATCTTTAAGTAAAAATGCCTTATAATTAATTTTAGAATCGGCATCAAAAACTATTCGCAGTGTTCCAACTCCTTGCCCTAAACGCAGACCGGATACATACGCCGCAAAACTTGCTTTCGGCAACACAAAAGTAGCCAGACAGAGCAAAATGCTCAATATCCGCCACCATTTAGAGATATTACCCAGCAACCTCATGCAAGCTCCAAGATTAAATAGTTCTGTGTTGTTTGAGTATACGAAATACTTATTACTAATCTCTTAAAATGGATAGCAAATAAATTTTATTGTTGAGTTTTAAAACAAAACGTATATTCTGATAGTGATTTAAGTGAATATTGTATCGGATGCGCCCCTTAATTCTCACTAACAATTTCAGACAACAGGAGCAAAATCCGGTACCGCCGTTTCATCATGACGATAAACGAGCAACACTTGTTAATCATAGGCAAAATTTTGCCGGACGGGTTTTTTACAGGGACTCTCAATCAATAACAATAATTAATCAGCCCCTGACAAAGAAAGATATGTATAAAGGCTGTTGTGCAAAATAAATACAGGCCTTTGGATTTTATATAAAACACCTGCTCTTTGGAGTATGGTTTCTTTATGTGTTTTTCTTGTTATTTCCCGGCGGCACTGTATCAATTGGGTTTATGCAACATAGACCGCGAGGAGTTTTTATTTATGACCAAAAGAATGTTAATTGATGCCACACAACCTGAAGAAACAAGAGTAGTTGTGGTTAACGGCAATAAACTTGAAGATGTTGAATGCGAAACAACTCATCGTCGTCAAATTAAAGGAAATATTTATCTGGGAAAAGTTATGCGGGTTGAACCCTCGTTACAAGCCTGCTTTGTGGATTATGGCGGAAACAAACATGGATTTATGGCTTTTGGCGAAATACATCCCGATTATTATAATCTTTCTGAAGAAGAGATAGCCGAGGTTGACAAAGAAGTCGATGAGATTATCGAAAATAAAAAGCAAGCAATTAAAGAACGCGAATTGGAGCGAGAAAGAATCCGCAAAGAAAAGGCTGCAGCCCGAGAAGAAGCTTTAAGAGCAAAAGCTGAAGCAGAAGCTGCATGTAAAGAAGCTAGTGTTGTAGTTAATGAAGAAGTTCAATCTGATGTTACACCGACAGAAGAAGCTGCGCAAACTGAAAACATGACACAAGCTGAGGAGCCGGCACCGGCAGAATCGCAAACAACCGAAACTGCCGAAAAAGTAGAATCTGTTGAAGAGAAAAACGATGCCGAAACCGAAAATACAGATAAAAAACACCGCACCAAAAAACGTGTTCTTAAAAAGAAAATTCGTAAACAAGCCGAAGCTGAACACGTTTCAGAAGAACAAATAAAAGTTTTGAGTGAGGCAGTAGGCTTGGAGGAAGAAAGCGTCAGTGCCGAGGTCGATGATGCAGAAGAAGACAAAACCGCAACCTTTGAACCTGCATCTGGTGAAGAAGAAGTTGATGACGATGACGATGATTCCGAAATAGATTTTGAGCTTCAACGCAAACTGATACGCGCTCGCAAATTGTTTTATCGCAACAAAATTCAGGATGTGATTAAGGAAGGACAAATTGTTTTGGTACAAGTTGTCAAAGAAGAGCGCGGTAACAAAGGTGCCGCTCTGACAACGTATCTTTCTTTGGCCGGTCGTTATTGTGTCTTGATGCCGAATCGTATTAAAAGCGGCGGTGTGTCTCGTAAAATTACCAATGCTGCCGATCGTTCTCGCCTTAAGGAGATTGTTAAGGAATTGCCTTTGACAAGTGATATGTCGATTATTGTTCGTACTGCCGGAGAAGAAAAAACCAAGGCCGATATTGTACGTGACTACAATTATCTTATTCGAACATGGAATCAAATACGTATTGCGTCTTTGAAAGAAAAAGCACCGACATTAATTCATGAAGAAGGTAATCTTATCAAACGTGCGCTGAGAGATATTTACAGCAAAGATACTTCGGAAATTTTAGTTTCCGGTGAAGATGCGTATAAATCGGCTAAAGATTTCTTCCGTATTTTGTCTCCGCACAATCTTAAGAAAATCAAGCTTTATCGCAATAATGACATACCGTTGTTCCAACGCTTCCAAGTTGAGGGGCAGCTTGATAAATTGCATGAAGCTACTGCGCAATTGGAATCCGGCGGTTATTTGGTTATCAACCCCACAGAAGCTTTGATTTCTATTGATGTTAACTCCGGACGCGCTACCAAAGAAAAAGATTTGGAAGAAACCGCTCTTAAAACCAATTTGGAAGCATGTGATGAAATTGCTCGCCAATTACGTATGCGCAACCTTGCCGGACTGGTCGTTATTGACTTTATTGATATGGATGAACCGGCAAATAACCATGCTGTCGAAAAACGCATGAAAGAAGCTCTAAAAAAAGATCGTTCTCGTATTCAAGTCGGCAAGATGAGTATCTTCGGTTTACTTGAGCTTTCTCGCCAAAGAATGCACTCTTCATTTTTTGAAAGCAATTATCAAGTTTGTCCGCATTGTCAAGGCAAGGGCATTGTCAGAACAATTGAATCAAGTGCTGTTTTTATTTTGCGCATGATTGAGGAAGAAGGCATCAAAAACCGCTCTTCTAAGATAAACATTTTCATTCCTTCGGAAATTGCCATATATTTGTTAAACCAAAAACGACAGATGTTGGCTTCGTTGGAACAGAAATACAATATGTGTGTGGTTATTAGTGCAGATGATTCAGTAAAATGTATTTCAGAATACAAAATAGAACGTACTAAAGCCATTAAAGAAGATGCTCATGCACCGACCCCTAAAAAAGAGGTCAGTGAAAACATTCAAGAAGACAACTCTGTCGAAGACGATAATGAGGTGAATGAGATTTCTGAGACTGTTGAGCAACATGACGAAAAACGTCGTAACGGGCGTGAACACCGACGCGGTCGCAATCGTTTTGATCGACGCGGTCGCAGTCGTTTTGATAAAAAAGATAATCAAAATGATGATAGTGGCTCAGTCAAAGAAAAGCAAGAAGCTGTTATCTTGTATAACAGCCACGAAGATATTAAATCTACAGCTGAAACAGCAACACCGCAAAGCAGTAGCGAGCCGGCAAAGGAAAAATCAACTTGGTGGAAAAAACTTATCAAAGGTTAAGTTTTAGAAAAATTATCAGGACAATTGGCACTTTAGGAGTGCCAATTGTTTTTGCTTTGTGGTTACTGATTTCTCAAGCTCAAGCCCAGAGTATAAGTCTTATATCTGATGAAGAGGCAGAACAATTGCTTGAAGGTATAATCCGCCCCTTGTTTGACGCTGCCAACCTAAGGTATAACCGTAACGAAATCCATATTGTAAACGATCCGACATTAAATGCCTTTGTATCCGATGGTAATAATCTTTTTATTCATACCGGAACAATTATTAATGCCACCTCCCCCAATGAACTAGCCGGAGTAATTGCGCACGAAACAGGACACATTCACGGCGGACATATTATGCGCCAAAAACTCAAAAATCAAAGCTTACAAGAAGTAAGTTTTGTATCGGCT
>JAFTLF010000100.1 GCA_017452885.1 Alphaproteobacteria bacterium | reverse complement strand
TTAATACTCCAGCGTTGCACCGTGCCTTTCCACATCACGTGTTTTTTCGCCGCATTTGCCGCGTCATACAGATTTTGCAAGCTACATAATATATCAAAATTATCATACCGCTTATAAAACGCGGCACGTTTTGCCTCACGCTTTGTGCGCCGCCGCTCAAACCGTTCACTTCTTCTTGTCATCAATAATTTCCTCTTTTAAGCCTTGCAGGGCGCTCAGCGGATATATACCCCATAATGCCCCGACTTAGTATAAGCGTTCCGCCGCGTATAGCTTATAATGCAACTCCATATTTCAGGGGCGTATCATCGGTCATCGTCAAAGCTCATATTTGCGTTAATTACGCGAGGTTTAACATTCCTTTCATTTTCAATTTGCACGGTGTTCAGCTAAAAGCCTACTAAGTCAGGCATAAAAAGAAATCAGAGCGGCGCGCGTATGTTCGTGTTGGAAGTGTTGTTGCAGTTCGCATTGCCGTTGCCGTTGACATTGCACGCATTAGACGAGCCGCCACCGCTCACGGACGAGAGCCAAAAGTTAGTGCGCCGATAATACAACATTAAACCTCTTGTTGATTAACAACTTTTGAGTTTTTACCGGTTTTGGTAATAAGCCCAATTTCATCAACCAACAAACTTGCTATTTCCCCAAGGCTTTTAATCGTTACCGTAGGTATTATATTTTCTAAGCACATTAAACTATCTTGCAGTTGATAGCAGTTAATATATGCTTTGCGTAAATATTCTTTACGAATCGCAAGTTTATCCTCCGTAGTCGGAAAAGTATTATGTGCGGCAATAATATTATTCATCATTTCACAAGCAAGGTTTATAGCGTGTTGCGCCAAAACCAGCCGCCACTTTTTAGGCACATATTTATCATTCATTACATATTGAACAATCGCCCTTTGCAGGGCTTGTGCTGTTACCACATATTGTGTTGCCGTTTCTTTCCGGTTTCTCTTATAAACTGCCATTTAATTTACCTTGAGTTTAGTTAAAGTTAAGCGCAAGGGATAATACCCTTGCGCCGTTATAAAAGCGTTCGCTCCGCTTATGCGATATGAAAGCAGAGCGGCGCGCGTCTGTACGTGTCGGAAGTGTTGCCGCAGTACGCACAGCCGCCGCCGTTGACAATGCACGCAAGAGACGAGCCGCCACCGCCCACGGACGAGAGCCAAAAGGAAGGGCGCCCGAATAACAAACGCCCAGCAACCGACTTGAATATATCCCATTGGCAATATGGTCCATAAGCCTCAAATTCCTGTTGTGTCATTGTTGCGCGTTTTGAGTGTATCAATGTGCCATACACCTCAATCTCAGACGGAGCAAACAATTTACCGCGCCCCTCCCAGTTCCAGTTACAAGCTGTGTGATCGGTTAAAGCCGCCGTAGAGCTGTAACGTTGCGGCGCTAAAAAGTTTTGTTCAACCATAATATTACGCAACGCCGTAGAGAACGTATTAAGATAACAACCACCGGTAGCGTCAAATCCGCACGCGCCAATTTTGTTAGTTTGTGCGTTATTGACGCCGTTTAACACCGCGTAAAGTTTAGACGCCTTGAACGGATTAGCATTATATGCCGAGCCGTTATTGTTATTTGTGGTGTTAAAAACAACGTTAGCCTCAGAAAATCCGGCAAAAATTGTTAAATGGTGTCCCATCGCGTTGTTACCTGAATTGTAATAAGGATCAATAGCCGCAATCACACATTTTCGCTGTTGTC
>JAFTLF010000099.1 GCA_017452885.1 Alphaproteobacteria bacterium | reverse complement strand
TGTTTGGATTTCTACCTTAGGAAGTAGTTTTTCACGAGTTAGGTTTCCATTATAGTTTTTGAAGATTCCGCTTTGTGTTAGCTCCGATTCAATTTTGCAATTTCGTACTATCGATAACGCAATCTCTGAATTGGAGCTTTTTTTGTGCCATTTATACGTAAAAAATATTTTAAATTTAAGATAATATTAGCGAATCAATGACTATATTGTTTAATGGTTTAGAATATTTAAAATGAGGTAGTTAATGCACGGTGTAAATATTATGGAAACAGTACAAATCATCTGGGGAATGGATGCTAAAATACTTGCTTCCGTTATTATGATTCTGACTTATATCGCCTTATTTACAGAAACGCTTAACCGCGCCGTTGTGGCTTTGGTGGGAGCATCAGTAATGATTTTTGCCGGCGTTCTGACACAAGCTCAGGCCTTTATGGGTATTGATTTTAATACACTGGCGTTACTTATTGGCATGATGTGTATTGTAGGCATTTCTGAAAAAACAGGTTTGTTTCAATATGTGGCAATCTGGTCATCTAAAATCGTACACGCCAATCCACGTGGCATTATGATTGTGTTGGCGATAGTAACTGCTTTGTTCTCCGCATTTTTGGATAATGTAACCACAGTTTTGCTGATTGTCCCCGTAACGTTTCAGATTACCAAAAAGCTTGGTGTTCCGACCTACCCGTTTTTATTGATTGAAATTTTCGCGTCCAATCTTGGCGGAACAGCTACACTTATCGGCGATCCTCCCAATATCCTTATCGGATCAGCTTTAAATTTATCATTTACCGACTTTTTGAAAGAACTGACACCGATTGTTGTTTTGTGTATGATGTTCTTGATCGTTGTTTTTGATTTTTTCTTTGGTCGCCGTTTGGTTACAACCGGTTTGCGCCGCCAAAAAATTATGGCTCTTGATGAAAAACAAAGTATTAAAGATAAAAAGCTATTAATTAAATCTTTGTGTGTTTTGTTTTTGGTTATTTTAGGTTTTATTTCTGCGGAACATTTACATATTGCCAACGGAACAATCGCTATGTTTGGTGGTGCCGTATTGTTGTTTTTATACACTATGGGCGACAAACATATTGAGCGCGATCATAAAGTGGAACAAGTATTTGCTATTGTCGATTGGACAACAATTTTCTTTTTCGCCGGTTTATTTGTTATTGTATATGGTCTGGAAGTTACAGGTGTACTCGGAATTATGGGACGCAAATTTATTGAGCTTACAGACGGAAGTATTGAAAAAGCAGGTGTACTTATTTTATGGGCATCAGCTGTTATTTCAGGTGCGATTGATAACATTCCTTTTGTGGCAACAATGATACCGATGTTGCAATCAACAGAGGCAATGATGGGAGGACGAGAAGCAATGATGCCGGTTTGGTGGGCTTTATCTCTCGGAGCTTGCTTTGGCGGAAACGCGACACTTATCGGCGCTTCGGCAAATGTGATTGTGGCAGGAATGGCTTCGCGCAATGGCAATCCGATTAGCTTTTTAGGCTTTATGAAATGGTCTATTCCGATTACATTGATTACAATTATCATTGCCACGGCATTTTTGTATATTCAGTATTTTATGTAAGAAAAAAACTTCGGATTTTATCCGAAGTTTTTTTATAAACCAAGATCGACACGACATCCGGAATCTCGAAGAAGCTGCAACAGTTCGGCCATATACATTTTTTCAAGATACATTAAACGTCCGTCGGCAAGGCATATTTTCATCAATTCTCGACTTAGATTTTCTACGGCTTCCTGACTTTTGAAATTAATATCTTTCAGGGCTTGATAAAACTCATTTTCAGTAGGTTTAAGCCCCTCAATATAGGTTTCTATATATTGTCTGGAAAGATTGGCTGTTGAGGGCAGATGTTTTTGAATGTATTCAAAAATAATGCGCTTTTTAACAATATTATAGTTTCCGCAACAACGAGCAATAAAACTCATAATCACCAAACCAACATATATCGGTTGAAAAATACTTTTGTCAATGGTTAAAGGAGCTTCCTCAGGTTCTGTTTCTGCGGCATCTTCTTGCAAAAAATCAATCACAAAATCTTCAATGTTTTGATAATATTTTTCATTGGTCAAATCCAAAATATCATGAACAAATAGAGCATCAAAAATATAAGATTTGCGATTACGATAAAAATAAATATCAAGAAAAATATTCCCCTCTTTACGCCATACGTTTTTGATAGCAACATTTTCCTCAAAAAGACGATTGTTTTTGATGAGGTGAACAAGCATATTATAAAATTTGGTTGCAGATTTGCCCATAATATCTCTCCTGTTTATTAAATTATCTTATTTAATAAAATTAGTAAACAAATTTTATTTGCTTTTTTGTCCAAAAGAGTCTATTATGCTCGCATTAAATAAGATTATTTACACTAATTTATAAATTTTTGACAATATAATGAAAAGAGCTAGAGAATGTGTTAGTATGGGTGAACTAACATCGATTATGACAAAGAAAAATTGGCAAAATAACCCAGAAACAATTATGGACTTTATGCTTAAAAAAATTAAATTAACCGGAAAAGTTATAAAATATTTGAGTATAATGTCGGAGAAGAGAGTTCTATATGACGAAATGATAATCATTTCTGCCGAGATTAAAGAAATTGAAGAGATGCGAACAGAAGTAAAAGCCATGTCAGCTTTTAAACGTTGGCGCACAAATGCTGCAAAAAATCTCAAACGTGTGGAAAATGAAAGTATTGATTTACAAAGAGTATGCCAATATTTTCTTTACACATATATGCAATCCGGTGGAAGAAGAGATGATTTGCTTCCGAAATTTAAGAATTACGTATTTCAAAAATTGTAATTTGCCAATAACGTACAGCGTTGTCCCTTAGCGGATGACGCTGTTTTGTTATAATAAAATATTTACAGCAACAAATTTTGAATTTTACCAACAAAATTACGAATAGTTTCAACTCGTATTTTATAAGATGATAAATCACGCTCAATAAATAATTTCTGATCAGGACGAATTTTAATTGCACCAAACTGAGTCGCAATAAATTCAATAAGTTTATCCGGCTTGGCAAACGTGTTATTGCGCAAACTAATGAGAATACCTTTGGCTCCGGCATCAACTTTATCAATATTGGCAACTTTGCACATAAGTTTTATTTCAACCGTTTTCAAAAGATTATCAACCTCTTCCGGCAAAGCTCCGAAACGGTCAATCAATTCCTCGCGCATATCAGCAATTTCATTATTATCAGAAAGCTCACCGATGCGTTTGTAAAGCCCCAAACGGACACCCAAATCGCGTACATATTTTTCGGGTATCATAATCGGAATACCGGTGGTAATCTGCGGCGACCAGTCTTCAATCTGTTTGCTCTTCAACTCGTCCTGCGAACCGGCGCGCAGGCGCAAGATTTCTTCTTCCAACATATGCTGATACAAAGAAATGCCGACTTCTTTGATATGACCTGATTGCTCTTCTCCTAAAACATTACCCGAACCACGAATGTCCATATCATGACTGGCTAATGAAAAACCTGCCCCCAATGTATCTAATGCTTGCAAAATATTCAATCTGCGCTCGGCAATCGGTTTTAGCTGTTTTTTAGGCGTAACGGTAAAATAACAATAGCCGCGTAATTTGGCTCGTCCGACACGACCTTTGAGTTGATAAAGTTGCGCTAAGCCAAACATATCGGCACGATGCACAATCATGGTATTAACTGTCGGCATATCAATACCAGATTCTATAATAGTGGTAGAAAGAAGCACATCCGCTTTACCATCGGCAAAATCAGTCATAACATCTTCTAATTGTTTGACTGGCATTTGTCCGTGGGCAACTAAAATTTTAATATCCGGAACAAGCTCACGCAACTCGCGTTCCATACCTGCAATATCCGACACTCGCGGACAAACAAAAAATGTTTGCCCACCGCGAAACTTTTCGCGATAAATAGCTTCTTTTATCATTACTTTATCAAAAGGCATAACAAAAGTACGCGCCGCCAAACGATCTACCGGCGGAGTAGCAATAATGCTAAGCTGCTTAACTCCTGTTAAAGACAGTTGCAGTGTTCTTGGTATCGGAGTAGCAGTCAATGTTAAAACATGAACATCTGACTTGAGTTGCTTGAGTTTTTCTTTATGGGCAACACCAAAATGCTGCTCTTCATCCACAATAATCAGGCCAAGATTGCAAAATTCAACATCTTTCGATAGCAGTGAATGTGTACCGACGACAATTTCAACAGAGCCTTCTTTTAACCCCTGTTTGGTTTGAGCAAGTTCCTTCGGGCTTACTAATCGAGAAAGCATTTTGACACGAATCGGAAAACCTTCCAGTCGTTGTTTGAAATTAAGATAATGCTGGCGAGCAAGCAATGTTGTCGGCACAATTACGGCAACTTGCGCTCCGGAAACGGCTACTGCAAATGCTGCTCGCAAAGCAACTTCTGTTTTGCCAAACCCCACATCTCCGCAAACAAGTCTGTCCATAGGAATTGCAGCATTTAAATCCGCCATAACATCAGCAATGGCATTAAGTTGATCGTCTGTTTCATTATAAGGAAAACGTGAACAAAAATCATCAAAAAGACCTTGCGGCGGAACAAAACAATCTGCTTTTTTCAACTGACGTTCAGCAGCTATTTTTATCAGTTTTTCGGCAATATCCTTAATACGCTGTTTAACTTTGGCTTTCTTGGCTTGCCACGCTGCTCCACCTAACGTATCTAGTTCAATATTTTCATCTTCTATACCATAGCGGGAAACAACATCAATATTTTCTACCGGAACAAATAATTTGGCATCATTGGCATAAATAATTTTCAGACAATCATGCGGAGCTCCGCCGGCAGTAATATTTTCAAGCCCCATAAAACGACCAATACCATGCTCCACATGCACAACCAACTCACCAATACTTAATGCTGAGATGTCGGCAATAAAATCTTTGGAAGTTACTTTTTTGGCTTTGCGCTGATTTTGGCGTTCCCCCCAAATATCTGCCTCAGCAATAACTATCATATCGCTTGTTTTAAAACCATGTGGTAGCGGCATAACAATCAGAACAGTTTTTTTCTCGGCTTTTTTAAGGGCTTCGTCCCACGTTTCGGCAAAACCGAGATTGGGAATTTCATACTCGCTCATAAGGTTTAGCAAACGCTCTCTGGAACCTTCTGAATAACACGCAATAATTCGTTTGGATTTGCCGTATTCTGACAGATAATCTTTTAATTCGTTATAAACTCTAGCAATACCGACATTATGCGCTCCGGAAAAATTACGTACCGGAAGTACACCGCAATTATGAACTTTGTCAACATCCGGTTGATTCATGGTGGTAATGTATATGGCATTACGTTGTTTGATAATATCTTTAAACTCGTTTTCACGCAAATACAGAAGCTCTGGTTTAACAGGACGATAAACATCTATTTCTGCGGTTGATTTAACACTAATTGCCTCTAATCTGGCTTGATAATAATCGGCAATACTTTCGCTTTTGGAATGGGCTGCCTCTTCAACATTTTGACCGATAATAATATGAGCATCCGGAAGATAATTAAATAATGATGGTAACGCATCGGCATAGAAAAAAGGGAGCCAGTTCTCATAACCAAGATATTTTTTGCCGTTGGAAATTGCTTCGTATATTTCATCATTGTTAAATGCCGCCCCAAAAGCTTCTCGATAAGCTGAGCGAAAGTTCTTTATGGTATTGGCATCAAGAATGACCTCATTGACAACCTGAAACAAATAGGACTTTATTTCACCTGTAGTGCGCTGATTAACTGCATCAAAAGTGCGAATACGTTCAATCTCATCATCAAATAAATCTATCCGTAACGGCTCAAGACTGCCAATCGGAAAAATATCAATAATATCGCCACGAACAGCATATTCTCCCTGCTCAATTACTTGCTCGACACGAGTATAGCCGTTAACACTTACATAGTGAAGAAAATCATTAAAATCCAACCTGTTACCAACAGAAACTTCACGCGATGAATTAAGAAAAATCTTCTCCGGCGGAAGTTTTTGCAATATAGCTCCGACACTGGTGATAATTACTCGCGGTCGACTTGAAGCAGAATTAAGCGCAAGCGCGGATAATGTCTTAACTCGCTCCCCCACAATTGCTCTATCTGGCGAAACACGGTCATAAGGTACAGTATCCCATGCCGGAAAACGCAATATTTCAAGCTGAGGATACATATATTGCATGATTGATGAGGTACGAGCCAATGCTTTGCCGTCACTAACAATGTAAATAATATCTTTTGAAGAAGAAAGAGCAAACTGCCCCACAAGAAAGGAATCATATCCATCAGGCACGGAAGAAAGCGTATAACCGCCGAAATATTTAATATCATGTGGCATTTTTTATTCTGCTATTTACTTATTGAGATAAAATATATACAATCTCAACAACATGGCAACTGTTTTTTTGAGGATTTTATGCGTCCGGAAATTTTATATCCCTTATTTGCAAGTGTGGCGAGTCTGAAGGGCGTTGGCGACAAAGCGCATAAATTTTTAACTAATCTTTTGGGCAATGATAAAATTGTCAGCTTATTGTGGCATTTGCCTTCAGGGATTGTTGATCGCACATATAGTCCTAAATTATCGGAAGCAATTGTCGGACGTATTTGCACTTTGAAAGTTCGAGTTGTTGAGCATATTGCTCCCCAAAATAATCGCCAACCTTATCGCGTAATCGTTGAAGACGAAAGCGAACAGTTAGAATTGATATTTTTCAAAATATATGCCAATTCAATTCAAAAAAATCTTCCTGTTGGAACTATAAGGATTATAAGCGGTAAGCTTGAAAGTTTTAATGGAAAATTACAAATGTCACATCCGGATTTTATACTAAAACCGGAGCAATTTACCAGTGATATGAAAAAGGAAACGGTATATCCGTTAACAGCCGGAATAACCAACCGAATGTTAAATAAATTTACTGCTCAAGCTATTGCTCGTATACCGGAACTACCGGAGTGGCTTGACAAAGAATTTTATCGGCAGCAAAATTGGAAAAGCTTTAAAAATGCACTGAGTATAGCTCATCACCCTCAATATGCTAATGACTTGGAACCTTGGAATGCTGAACGTTCACGATTAGCATATGATGAGATCTTAGCCAATCAATTGGCTTTGGCGATTGTACGACAAAAGATAAAAAAACAAGCGGGAAGAGAAATTCGCGGTAACGGTCTTTTGCGCAAGAAAATTCTTGAAACACTACCCTTTGAACTAACTTCGGCGCAACAAAAAGTTTTGGATGAAATTTATGCCGATCAATCGGCAAAATTCCGTATGTTACGATTGCTTCAGGGAGATGTTGGTAGTGGCAAAACCGTTGTGGCATTAATGTCTATGCTTAATGCGGTGGAATGTGGTACACAAGCTGCTATTATGGCACCCACTGAAATACTAGCCAAACAACATCTTGAAACTATGGCTCCTTTGCTTGAAAACATCGGTTTGCGAATTGAACTACTCACCGGACGCATAAAAGGAAAAAATCGCAGTAAAATACTTGAAGATCTTGAAAACGGAAAAATTGACATCCTTGTCGGCACGCACGCATTATTTCAAGAAAATGTTGTTTTTAAGGATCTTGCTTTTGTGGTTGTAGATGAACAACATCGTTTTGGTGTACATCAACGCCTTAGTTTGTCTGAAAAAGGAAATCAGGCAGATATTTTGGTAATGACAGCAACTCCAATCCCGAGGACATTGGTTTTGACCGCGTATGGCGATATGGAATATTCTAAAATTGATAAAATGCCTGAAGGTCGCAAACCAACCGATACCAGAGTGATGCCTGTGGGAAAACTTATGGAAGTTATTGCCGGATTGCAACGAAAATTGGCCAATGGTGCCAGAGCTTATTGGGTATGTCCATTAGTTGAAGAATCAGAAAAACTTGACTTAGCTGCTGCAGAAGAACGATATGCAACATTGCAGAAAATATTTGGAAACAAAGTTGGGCTTGTGCATGGCAAAATGAAAGAAAAAGACAAAGATGAAGTTATGAAGCGCTTTAAAAAAGGAGAAATTACATTACTTGTGGCAACAACAGTCATTGAAGTCGGAGTTAATGTTCCTGAAGCAACAATCATGATTATTGAGCATGCTGAGCGTTTTGGGCTAGCTCAATTACATCAATTACGCGGACGCATCAAGCGCGGTTGTACAGCATCAACTTGTATCTTACTTTATTCTCACCCTTTAAGTGAAATCGGTAAAGAGCGTCTTAATATAATGAAACAAAGTGAAGACGGCTTTGAGATTGCCGAAAAAGATCTTGAATTACGTGGTGGCGGCGAGATTCTCGGCACCAAACAAAGCGGTTTTACAGTCTTTCGGATTGCGGATATGAGTGTACATAAAAATCTGCTTCATATCGCGAATCAAGATGCAAAAATGATTTTGGAAACAGATCCAAAACTAGAAACCGAACGCGGAAAAGCTCTGAGAACATTACTATATCTGTTTGAAAAAGATGACAGCATAAAAACTTATAAAGCATAAATAATTTGTGAAAGGATACAAAATGTCTGAACATCACCATAATCACCACCATAGTCATATTGGTCATCACCATCATGGAGAAATCAGTGAAAAAAATGTTAGATATTTGTTTGTTTCATTTTTAATTAATATGATACTATCAATTGCTGAAATTATTGGAGGTATTGTTGCCGGCAGTATTTCTCTTATCGGTGATGCCTTGCACAATACTTCAGATGCTTTTTCAATATTGATTGCAGTTATCGCATTTAAAATCGGACGCAAAAAGGCTGACAATAAATATACGTACGGTTTCAAACGCGCTGAAGTTGTCGGAGGTTTTGTAAACCTGATATTGCTATTTATTTCCGGAATTTATTTGCTTATTGAAGGTATCGGGCGAATTATTGCCCCTCAACCGATAGAAGGAAGTATAATTATTTTAATTTCTGTTTTAGCCCTACTTATTGATGCGGCAACAGCTAAACTTTCATATCACGGCTCTAAACATAATAGCAATATGCGAATGGTATTCTTACATAATCTTGCCGATGCACTCGGCTCTGTCGGGGTAATTGTTTCGGGCATATTTGTTATCCAATTTGATATATATTGGATTGACGGAATTGTCGCGCTGATAATAGCCTCATATATGATATATCAGTCAATAGTGGCTTTTCCAAAAATTGTGAATATTTTGATGAATGCAGCACCGGATCATATTGATACGCAAAAAATAATTAACGCTTTAGAGAATTTGGATGGTGTGGAAAGTGCGCATCATATTCATATCTGGTGCGTCAACGAAAATGATGTGGCTTTGGAATGTCATTTAGAAGCAAATGACTTAGAATTGGCACATAAAGCCTCAAAACTTTTGCATGACGAATTTGGAATCGAACACAGCAATATTCAAATTGAAAATTGCAAGCACTGTTGCAAGTGTAAATTTTAATATATAAAAAAAACCGTGGCGCCGTTTGATTATATCTTTATTCGAGGGTAAATTCACCGTTTTGTGAAGATAACAGCCTTTTATAAAAATCGCCCATATCAAAGGCCTGCCAACCGTCTTTTGACAAGTCCCAAGCCAAGACTGAAGCTGTGGCACCGGCTTCCATGTAAATCAGCCATGAGGGATCATACTTTTTGATATTTGTTAAAATTTGCGCATAGGCAGCAAAGGCATTTTTATTTGGAATATACAGAAATTCTTTCTGTGCGACGTTGTCAAACAAATTTAGGTCGTCCTGAATCAACGGAGATTTCGAATTGCAGACAAACAAAACTTTTCGCCCCTGCCACAATCCTTTTATTTTGAAAAATCCATCATGATTAAGCCGATTTCCCGACAGCGACAATCTCAGCAAGAAATAGGCGTCGCCGTATTCTGTCGGCTGAAATTTTACCGTATCCAAAACCTTATTTAAATACCTTGTACCGTGATGCAAAAACCATTTATAAGCAGAATGTCCCTCGGGTAATTTATAGTTATTAAGACAAACCAAGCAACAAGCCGTCGAACCGGCTTCGCAGATTTCTTTTAATCTTACAGCCAAAGCCGGATCGGCCGAGTTAAAAGAGTTGCGGCCGCCGATAATATTATTGAATTCGCCGTCGCCTATTCTTGAGAAAGAAAATTTTTGACGAGCCAATTCAAAAGTCTCTTCCGGAGACAATACATCAGGATACCGCCTAAGTATCTGCGCATATTTCGCCATGGCTTTACCCGAAAAGCTCAATACATCCCACTTCTGAGGCATGGACTTTTTCAATTTTTGACGTAATCTTTTCGACGGAACAAAATTGCAGGCAAGTTTTTTGACGCGCCACGCAATATAGGTCGGAGTAATCTGATATTTGATTGTCATTTCTGTAAACTTTCAATAGTGTTTATTCTGGTTGTTTTATATTGCATCATTATCACCTCCCAGTCAAGCATCCCAGCTTATTGAGGTTTCTGATTTCAATACGCAGATACCCAAAACAAATATCCGAGTAACATTTTGGGAATTTGTTTTTTTGTTATAAAAAATTTTTCCGACCGACAACAACAACTCTTTGGTTCTGGAAAGCGGAAATAGTGCCGCTATTTCATTGTCCAGCAGTTTATTCGCTATTCGGAAATACCTGCGCCATATTTTTCTTTGCGGTTTGGTATAGGAAAAATTCCAAGGCTTGAGCGCGCCGGTATAATGAATTATCACTGCATTTTTCAGCCGCGCTCT
>JAFTLF010000098.1 GCA_017452885.1 Alphaproteobacteria bacterium | reverse complement strand
TTAAATAAGTACGAAGCTCTTTTTCACTCATTTTAGACATATCTATGCCAAACTCTTCTAGCGCCTTAGCTTGTAAAAGCTGTGAAGAATGCTCTGCATCTTTTCCTTTGCGGATTCGAGCTTCATACGATTTTTTTTGAGCCTCTGCTTGCTCCGGAGTCAATTGCATTTGTTCCGGAGTCATTCCGCTGACAATATTATAGTGTGTCTGCGCATCTTTAGCATCAGCTATGATATTTTGTGAATTTAGATAGCCGTTTATATAATAGCTTATACTATCGAATTTTTTATTCGCTTCTTCACTTTTTGCTTGCAAATCCTTTAAAGTCGGGGTCTGTGCAAGTTGTTCTTTTAAGCTTGCTTCCTGTTTTTGCAAATCATCCAAACTTGTTGGCTCTGCAGAGGTCAATTCCCCACTCATTTGTCTTTGGATTGCGTCGAGTTGCAACTGGATTGCCTGACGTTTGCCATCTTGAGTTTGTGCTTGTAATTTCTGATGCTTACTTTGCAAAGTGGTAAGTTTCTGTTGGTGTTTTTGAGTCAATGTAGCTTGTGCTTCTTTAACTTCGGCAATTTCTTTATCCAAGCGTGTGTTGGGAATCAATTCGGCAAGGCGTTTTTTGATGCGTCTACGCTCAAAAGCATTGGCTAAACCTCTTTTCGAAACAAGTTCCTCTCTAAGAGTACGCCGAGTGGCATCGACATCAATGGAAGTGGCATTTTCTTTGTGAATATCAAAACTTGCCGCAACGGTGAGAGCTTCTTTGTTGGCCACTGCGGAAAGTAAAACCGCTTCGGCTTCGTTCCATTTTCTTTGCTGTCTTTTTCTGTTTCCACCAAAAACTCTTGCCCAACGTTGGAGTTGACTCACTTTGACAATGTCTTCATTGGTATTGTCTCGCAATGCCGCGCTGTCAAGCCCCTGACGAGCGTCCATTTGTTTTGATAATTGCGCAGCAAGCTTATCTAAATATTCTTTTTGTTCTTGTGTTTCGTTATTGAGAACCATATCGCCGCTCAGTAGAGCCTCGCAATATGCGTTAAGTTCATCTGACGAAACATCATTTCCTGCTGCAATTTTTTTATCAATCGCATCTAAATCAAAGTCAGCCATTTTCCTACTCCCGAAAGTACACAATTTACGTAAATCATACCATAAAGAAAGCTAACAATCAATTAATGATTGTCTAATTTTTGTCAAATTAACAAAATTTTAACAATTTCTTTAAGCAAAAAATATGTGCATAAACAGCCACTCAGGTTGCGTATTAGGGCGTTTTTTTTTATGCTGAAACAGACTTAATTTATTTTGAGGACCAATTTTATGAAAAAATTTCTGTTTTTGTTGGCAGGTATCGGTGTTGTTTGTGGTGTTGCGTCAGCACAAGCGCAGGAGCCTATTGCGTATGGTGACTTGTATAATGTGGAATGGTGCCCCTGCAATCCGGAAGAACCTTTTGATGCTGACGGATCTGTAGTTATGGGCAAGACGGTTATGTGTCCGTGCAATGGTTTATACTCAGGATACAAAAAGGGTTTTGAACAAGATGTTCGTGAGCTGAAAAATGCAGCTAAAAATCAATTGCGCAAGCTTAATTACTTCAAATATTATCTTGGTCTTGACTACAATATGGGAACAACGTCTGCCGGTAGTGAAGATATTGCTTTTGATGATTTGATTTTAGCTGGTGGCCCGATAAAGGTTAAGCCTGATGATGTCTTGGATGATCAAGACAGTTTATCATTTGTCGCCGGTGCTCGTATAAGCAAATATTGGGGTTTGGAAGCCTTCTATCAGCAGTCGTATGATGATAATACAGCCACATCAGTTGACTCGGTTACATTAAATAATCCTTATTATCATTTGATGAATGATTATACTACTAGTTTTAGAGCCTTTGGTTTGGATTTAATCGGTTATGCTCCGGTGTCACCATATTTTGATTTTGTTGGTTCTTTGGGTTTGGCACAATATAAGTTTGAAAATGAGGCTTTATTTACATCTTACTATCTTAGTAATACCGATCCGCGAGATATTGTTAAGCAAAACTTTGATGAGGACAAAATCGGTTGGCGAGCCGGTATCGGTGCTCAGCTGAATATTGCAGACGGCATTGCCCTGCGTGCAATGTACAAATACATCTATATCGGTGGGGATTTAGTCGAAGATCTCAATGAATTCTCCCTCGGATTACGTTTCTTGTTCTAGTTTTTTTAAGGGTAAAACAGATGAAAAAAATATTTTTTACCGCCATTCTTTTAGGTTCTGTCGCTGCTTCTCCAGCTTTGGCTCAGAGTTATAATCCATATTATCCCAACAACGTGCCTGCCAATTATTACAACTATAATGCGACACGTCCGGTAAAGAAAAATGTTGCTGATTTCAAAAAATTCAGCATGGGGTTTGATTATGTTATGGGTTCTCCCTCAATTATAGAACAGGATTTCACACTTGATAACCCGTTGCCTGGTGGCGATGATTATGTCGGAAATGCTGATAAATTTGATGATAGTGTTGATTCCATAAATGTCAATGTTGGTTGGCGACCATTCAGATATTTGGGGTTTGAGGCTTTTTATCAGCACTCATTGTCGGATAATCAGATCAAATATCAAGAGAGTTATTCGCTGGATCCTCGTTTTGCATTGGCTGAATATAATTTGAAATATACAGCTTATGGTTTGGATGCGCTTATTTATATTCCGGTATTTTCCAAATTAGATATTTTAGGAACAGTGGGTGTTGCTAATTATGACTTCACTGCCGAGGCAGAACTCAGTTCATATAACGGAAGTACAGCCAATCCGATAAGCAAGAGCAAAACAAGCTTTGACGAAAGCAAGGTCGGTTATCGTTATGGCGTGGGAGCTCAAGTCTGGCTGTCACAACGCTTGGCTTTCCGTGCAATGTATAGATATAGCTCTATTGGTGGTGATTTTATAGATGATATATCTGAGGTTGCGCTCGGTTTACGTTATAACTTTTAGCTTTAATAACCCTCATCAAAAATGAGGGTTTTTTTAATTGACTTCCAGATAACATCATAATAACCTTGCAGGTAAGACGGGGTAATCCTCGTTGAGTGCCTGTGAATAGGTGCGGAGCCGTCAGAAGCTCTTTGTTACATCCGGTGCATAGATATAGCATCGTCAATTGGTATAGATATGATGTTATATCTATAATCCGATAATATATCCCCGACGTATACGTATGGTCGGGGAGCTTTGGGTGTATGTCCAGAAGTCCAACTTTAAAGACCCAAAGGAGCATTTGATGTAACATGCTTTCTGAACTCTCCGACCACCTTTTCAATAGGTGGTTTTTTTATGCTTATCGGAGAGGAAATAAAATGACGAAGCGCGTGGTTATTTTTGCCGGATACAATAGCAAATCCCGAATTGAAGATTATGTTCTGTATTATCTTAAAGGATTGCGAGAAATTGCGGATACTTTGATTTATGTAGCGGATAATGAGGCTTCTGACATTTACAAGTCGCAACTTGAAGGAATAGCGGATAATATCATTTTGGAAAGACATGGCGAGTATGATTTTGGTTCGTGGA
>JAFTLF010000097.1 GCA_017452885.1 Alphaproteobacteria bacterium | reverse complement strand
TCCACGAACCAAAATCATACTCGCCATGTCTTTCCAAAATGATATTATCCGCTATTCCTTCAAGTTGCGACTTGTAAATGTCAGAAGCCTCATTATCCGCTACATAAATCAAAGTATCCGCAATTTCTCGCAATCCTTTAATATAATATAATACATAATCTTCAATTTGAGATTTTCGATTGTATCCGGCAAAAATAACCATTCGCTTTGTCATTTTATTTCCTCTCCGATAAGCATAAAAAAAACCACCTGTTGGAAAGGTGGTCGGGAGAGTTCATAAACTACTACATACATTAGCCCTTTAAGTCTTTAAAAACCATTCCAATGAATAATTTTCTGGACATACACTTAAAGCTCCCCGACCGAAGACGGGGATATAATGTCGATCGTGCAAAATTTACACGTCAACTTATGGCGCTATATCGGACGCCAATATGTAGTAAGGACTTATGAAGGTCCCGCACCTCAACAGGCACTAAATTTGAACCCTATTGTTCAAACCTGACTAAAAGCTATAATGAGAATAACATAAAATCAAGAATATTTTGCTTTTAAAACGCAGATGCCGTAGAAAAATTCTACGGCATCAAATAAAAAACTTTAATTTTTATTTAGCTAAAATGTTCAAAATTTTAGCTGTAGCATCTGCCGGAGCAATATTTTCGCAAACAGCATATTCATTAGCCAGACGATCAAGAGCCTGCTCATAAATTTGCCGTTCACTATATGACTGTTCAGCCAAGTTCTCGCTGCGATGCAAATCACGAATAACTTCAGCAATTGCCACCGGACTTCCTGAATTAATCTTATTTTCATATTCCTGAGCGCGACGAGACCACATAACCTTCTTAACTTTAGCCTTACCTTTAAGAGTTGTCAAAGCATCAGCCATGGTACTTTCGCCCGAAATTTTTCTCAATCCGGTTGTTTCGGCTTTAGCCATCGGAATGCGCAGTGTCATTTTATCTTTAGCAAAATTAACTACAATCAATTCCAATTCGGAACCGGCAACCGTTTGCTTGGTAATATCTGCAACTTTACCAACACCATGAGCCGGATAAACAACATATTCACCAGAACAAAAAGGATTTTTTACTGAAACTTTTTTATTCATATCACTTCCCTGTTTTTTATTGATTTTGTAGCAGTATTATTCAAATACAGCGCTACCATATCACAAAATTGGGTTTAAATCTAGTCAAAAAAATTATTTTTGTCAAAAATCATTTAAATTTTTAACTCAATATTAATTCTACTTCTTTAATATACCTTATAATATCTGTAATAGCGGGAAAATTACAATGAAAAACACCAATTTGATTGCTTTTGTTGCTCTACTGAGCTTATGCAATATAGTTCATGCCTCGGTTGTACCCGAATATGCCAGCAATACCTATAGAAATCATGAGTTATCACGCGCCGAACAAAAATGTATTGATGAAGGATACAAAATTACTTACGCCAATTGTTCTAATCAAACCGCTCCTGCAGAACGTTGCCCTCACCACGATTCGTATTACCGTAGTTGTTCTCAAGAACAATGGTGCCGCAACAACAATTTTTCTTTTTTAGAAAAAGACTGTGAAATTCCACTTTATCCTCACAAAATGTGTGACAACAAGTTTCCGCTATATCGTATTTGTATTGAAAACATAGGCAAAGCTTGTGAAGAAAAAGGCTTTGTGCATCAAGATAAATGCCAGCTTAATGACAAAAAATGTCCTTATTCTCCGGAATATGGCAAATGTTGCGATGACTGCCCCAAATTCTCACATTCCGTAAATGCTGTTCCCGAAGGGTATGTCGCATTCGGTGAAACCTGTACTACTTGTTCAGGAGAAGTAAAAACCAATATTAAACCAGCTGAATGTGAAGGTTTTCAAAATTGTCAATATGGTCCCATGAGTTCTCAAACTCCATCATGCTTACAAGGCAAAAAAATACTATACAGCCTTTGCAAGACAGATGCCATGGTTTGCCAAGAAAAGGGATTTAATGTAAGCTCATGCTCGGATATTGAAGACACTTATGATTGCCCCGAAAATACAAGCTTTAAGCATTGTAAAATCAATTGCCTAAAATTGGCCAAAGCCAATAAACCGGACGCAGATGTCTTTGGTGCAGATCAAGAAAATCCGCTTCTTGACGAAACAAAAACAGAATTATCTTCTGTTGTCGGCATGATTGATGAAAATTGCCTTAATCTCAGCCGTCCGACACTTACATTCCGTATTAACAGTCAAAATATTGAGCAATATGCAGGATTGCTTGATCGCCATATTACAAATGTAAATATCAATCTGCTTTTTGAAGAACCCCTCACACTATCGGCTAACGGCAAATATCATAATGTCAAAATCACGGCTCAAGGTAAATTTGCCGATTGTCCAATTAAAGGCTTGAAAACAGAAATTATCGGAAACGTAAGCTTTAATAATTTCCCCAATATTTGTTCAAACTTTATCATACATCCAAATGCCAAATTACTCACCACTGGCAATATTACAGGCAATGTTGAAGTAGGAAAAGATGCCGATTTTGGCATCAAAGGTGACCTCAACGGTGCCCTCAAGACTAAAAGTTTTGCTGAAATATTTATCAAAGGACAACTGAATTACACAGATGAGCTTAATAATGGTCTGGATAATGAAAGTATCTCTTTAGGATGTAACTCCAAAATAAAAATTGGCGGCGGTATTAATGTCAAAACTTCCAACATTGTTATCAAACAATGGAGCAAGCTTGACACGCCCTATATAAAAATCACCTCAACCAGTGATAACACAAACTTACCTAACACGCTTTCCAGCATTCATTTACATAAGTATGCAAAACTTTTCAGCACTTATGAACAAACGGTATTTCCTCTGGTTGAAAATGATGACGCTCAATGTGATGATAAATATTATCAACACCTTGGTTCGGCAACAGACACTTCCTTACAAGAATTTAGCCTGGAGCCTTCCAATCGTGGTGAAGATAAGTGGCAATGCCGCAACCTTAACTTCAAACAACTGGAATGCGACTAAATTTAAGGATTAACGTTTGGAGAGTAAATTGTTTCTGGATTACTCGAATTACCAATTGCGTTCATGTCCTCAACCGGAAAAGATTGTACATCATAAACTCGACCGTTAGCTTCCATAAGAGTATTTTGGAATTGCTTTCCTAAGTTGTCCGTTACATCAACATCTTTGGATAACGACATTTTATCGGGCTTGGATGTTGTCGATAATTCACTATTATTTTTTGTTGGCAACGATTCTGTCTGTTTGGAATCTGTAACCACCTCCGGAAGCGGTTTTCCCAATGGATTTATATTATTATTTGATTGTTCAACAACCACTTCATCAATTTCCCCGTCCGAACGTTCAGATTTTCCAAACACAATCGTCGGAATCGTATCTGGTTGCATCTTACTTTCTTCTTGTATACCTTGAGCATGAGCAGAACTTGAACCATTATTTATTGCACACGCAATCCATAACAACATCGCAAAATTTTTTACCATTTCCGACATCTTAATATCCTCCATTGCTTAGCTAAATAATCACTATTCAAGCAAAGACAAGAGGCTTAAGAAACTATTAATCCTTTTTATTTTATACTAAACAAGTCTAACGTCAGGAGAAAGTATATGTCCGAACTCGGAACTCTGAGTAGCTATGCGCTAGCCATTCAACAAACTCAAATTAGCCTAATTAAAAACAGTGATGAAATGCAACAAAAACTTGTTGAAATGGTGTTTGAGGATAATCGCAATGTCCCTATATCATCTCATGTTGGCCAACATGTTGATACTTCAATCTAAAAGCTCAATAAAACAATAAAAGAAATCATCAAGCTACAAGCTAAAACAAATTTAATAATTCCACCCAAAACCGAAATTATCATTGCAACATAATCACGACTAACCCCGTCGTCTTTATATATTTTTTTAAATAAAAACACATGAACAAAGGAAATAAATGCTACCCAAACATACAAACGATAGTCCATAAACAATGCGCGCATCTGCTCTGCATCCATTCGCATCATGCAATAAACCGCCAGAAAAATTCCCAACAGCACCATCGGACTAAAAATTACACCCGATGTAAATAGCGCCACAATCCCTTTAATCATAAATTGTTCCTAACGAGGTTCCCACACACGACGACTCAAATATCTACTGTCATTTGTCTTCATATTAGTGGGCCAAACACAACGAGTCGTCCCATTATTTTCACGAAACCGAACTTCTGAGTTTTTCATCTGTGCAACCACAAGAGAGGATATTCCCCGGCTTTGAATACCGACAGCACGCCCTCTTTGCCAGTCGAATAAAGACCTGTCAATTGTTTTCTGCACCATTATTATCTCCTTTAAAGAACTCTACTCTTTTTAGTGTAGGCTCAATTAGTAAATAAAAATTTAAGATTGAGCTTCATTCAGTTCTTTAATCAAGGTGAGCAAACGCATACCAACTTCATCAACCTTAACCACATCTTGCCCGCAAACCCATATTCGAATAACAGGCTCCGTACCTGACGGATGAATAACAACTCTTCCCTTTTCTCCCAACTCTAAACGACATTCTTCCAACAAAGACTGTACTTTATCATTAAGTGCAATATTTTTTACTTGTTCACGATTATGCAAACGCTGATTTTGAAAAAACAAATGGTCCGGCTCAAACAATGGAAAAATATCACTCATCTTTTTATTTGTAGCTTTAAGCCCTTCAGCCAACACCAAAGAAACTATCAAAGCATCACCGGAACAACTATAATCAGCCAAAACAATATGTCCGGACTCCTCACCCCCGACAGCGCTTCCGATTTCACCCATTTTTTCAACAACCGGACGCTCACCAACCGCAGTCGAATAATATTCAAGTCCCAATTTTTCACGCACAAACTTTTCCAATCCGGTATTAGAAAGAATTGTTGAAACAACCGGACGGCCGCGATTCTCTCCTTTTTGTTCCAAATATTGTGCCAAAAAAGCAATTAACTGTTCACTACTGACCAACGTTCCCTTTTCATCACAAACTTTTATTCTATCTCCGTCACCATCAACCGCTATACCCAAGTCAGCACCATACTTTTTAACTTCCGCCAACATCTTTTCAACATGCTGAGAACCACAATCTCGATTAATATTATAACCATCAGGTTCACAAGCAATCGCCTTAACATTGGCACCAAGTTTCGTAAACAACTCTGGCATAATTGCAGAAAAACAACCGTTTGCACAATCCAAAACGACCTTCAATCCTTGCAACAGTTGTTTACCTTGTGCAATTGATAAGGCATTTTTCTTATATCTATTATAAACTTCATCCGAATATGTCTTACGACCAATTTTCTCCGTACTAAAAACAAAATCATTTTTTTCAATCAATGTTTCAAGCTGTGCCGTCATATCATCAGAAAATTTGTTCCCGTCTGCCGTAATTAATTTAATACCATTATCTTGATACGGATTATGTGAAGCAGTAATCATTACCGCCATATCCACACCAAGTTTCGATGTCAAACTGGTGACTGCCGGAGTTGGTACAACACCAAGCGCAACAACGTTCACGCCGGCTGACAAAAAACCGGCACTCAAAGCGGCTTCAAGCATATCTCCGGATATACGAGTATCTTTAGCAATTGCAACTTTTTTATTTTTATTACAAATAAGTTCCGCTGCCGCAACTGCCAAACGAAACGCAAAATCAGCATTCATCGGAAAAACATTAGCAACACCACGCACACCATCTGTACCAAACCACTTATTTTTAGCCATGATAAATCTCCATAATGATCATCTGCAATCATTGTCGCAGATATAAAACAAAACTCAATCAATGATAAAAAGATATTCACTTTTTTCGAGTCGCCGAGAAAAATATAAGCATCATAAAATTATTTTCCTGAGCTTTTGATATTACACACAATATCAAGATACCAAACAAAGACTAAACATTACCAGACACAAAGATAAGAAAATTCAGAGTTTGGTTTTACAATAAAAACTCAGGACGGCAAACGCAAAGCATACTATAAAGTACGCATAAGCATTTCACCGTCCCTTAATTTTGCATCAGAAAAAGAAAATATGAACGTTTCTCTTACTACACTTCAGGCAAAGAAGAATGCACTCTTTTTTCTTCCGGCACCGGAGATTCTGAAGATTTGTCAATCGGTTTTCCATCCAAAAGATCTTTGATTTCTTCACCGGTCAGAGTTTCATATTCCATTAATGCCGAAGCCAACATTTCCCAATCTTTTTCATGTTCTTTAAGTAACAGAGTTGCTTGTTCATGAGCGGTAACTACCAAATTCTTAATTTCGGCATCAACCAAACGAGCTGTTTCTTCACTCATATTTTTACTCTGTGTTACAGATTTTCCAAGAAAAACTTCACCGGTATTTTCAGCATAAAGAACCGGCCCTAATTTATCACTCATTCCCCATTCCGTAACCATAGAACGAGCAAGATTGGTTGCTGCAGCAATATCCGAAGATGCACCGCTGGTAACTTTTTTAGCACCAAATTTCAATTCTTCTGCCACGCGTCCGCCCATCATGATAATCAATCTTGATAACATCTTGATTCGCGAATATGAATATTGATCTTTTTCCGGCAATTGCTGAACCATGCCAAGCGCTCGCCCACGTGGAATAATTGTTGCTTTATGAATAGGATCACTATCTTCCACAAACAAAGAACAAATTGCATGACCGGCCTCGTGATAAGCCGTTAAGCGTTTTTCATTTTCATCCATAGCCATAGAACGACGCTCACTACCCATCAAAACCTTATCTTTGGCCTCATCAAAATCCTTAGAAGTAACCTTGTGCTTATTTTTGCGAGCCGCCAACAATGCCGCTTCATTAACCAAATTAGCCAAATCAGCACCTGAGAACCCAGGAGTACCGCGTGCAATAACAGACAAATTAACATCTCTTGCCAACGGAACATTCTTAGCATGAACTTTCAAAATTTCTTCACGACCTTTTTTATCAGGATTCGTAACCGTTACTTGACGATCAAAACGTCCGGGACGCAACAATGCCGGATCTAAAACATCAGGACGATTGGTTGCGGCAATCACAATAACATTCACATTGGCCTCAACACCATCCATCTCGACCAACAATTGATTAAGCGTCTGCTCTCGCTCATCATTACCACCGCCTAATCCGGCACCACGATGTCGTCCTACAGCATC
>JAFTLF010000096.1 GCA_017452885.1 Alphaproteobacteria bacterium | reverse complement strand
GTTCGGTTGTTGTTGCCGTCAAAGATATTTCTTCTGCGGCAGTTGGTATGTCATTAGCTGATTGGGCCAAAAAAGAGGGGATTTTGCAATCAGTGCTAGAATTGTCTAAAGCAGTGGCGACTTTGCGCTCATTTTCGGCAGAACTTGGTAATAATTATAATATTATCAGTAATCGTCAGGAGTTTACCGAAAATTTAATCAATATTTTGACGGAGGGTGCAGATAAGCTGACATTGGCGGATATGAACGAAGAAAGTGCTAATATGTTGGCGTTGCAGACCAGACAGCAATTGGCGATTAACTCGCTGTCATTGGCTTCACAAGCCTCTCAGGCTGTGTTAAAACTGTTTTAACTCGTTTTTTTTCTTTTTAGTCATTCTCGAGGCTTTTTTTTATGTGCCGCGCACCCGCCGCGCGGGTCATTCTCGGGCGGCACGTAGTGCCAGACCCGAGAATCTACTATAATGTTGAATCTATTCTTCAACCAATGGTTCTGTATCGCCAATCATTTCAGAACTCAAATGTCCGGCATCTGCTTTGATTTTGTTTTCAATTTCAAGAGCAATATCGGGATGATCACGCAAGAATATCTTGGCATTTTCGCGTCCTTGTCCGAGTTTGTCACCATTGTAAGCAAACCAAGCACCGGATTTTTCAATAACATTTGCTTTGACACCAAGATCAATAAGCTCTCCTGTCTTGGATATGCCTTCGCCATACATGATGTCAAAATCAACCACTTTGAACGGGGGAGCAACTTTGTTTTTAACAATTTTGACACGAGTTTGGCTTCCAATAATGTCTTCTTTATCTTTAATTTTGCCAATACTGCGAATGTCAATACGAACAGAGGCATAAAATTTGAGGGCGTTACCACCGGTAGTGGTTTCGGGATTGCCAAACATAACACCGATTTTCATGCGAATTTGGTTGATAAAGATAACCAGAGTATTAGAGCGAGCAATGGTAGATGTTAGTTTGCGCAAAGCTTGTGACATTAGGCGAGCTTGCAACCCCATGTGAGAATCGCCCATTTCTCCCTCAAGCTCTGCTTTGGGAACCAAAGCGGCAACCGAATCGACAACCAAAACATCAATTGCACCTGAACGTACTAAAGTGTCGGTTATTTCAAGAGCCTGTTCTCCGGCATCGGGTTGTGAAATGAGCAGATTTTCAATATCTACACCTATTTTTTTTGCATAAGACGGATCAAGAGCGTGTTCTGCGTCAATGAAAGCACATGTACCACCTTTTTTCTGAGCCTGAGCGATGACGCTCAAAGCAAGCGTGGTTTTGCCGGAGCTTTCCGGTCCATAAATTTCTACAATGCGTCCACGAGGTAAACCACCAATACCGAGAGCCATATCCAAACCGAGTGATCCGGTAGAAATTCCTTCAATATCGACATGAGCATTGTCTTGACCAAGTCGCATAATAGACCCTTTACCGAAGGCTTTTTCGATTTGGCTCATCGCCGCGTCAAGAGCTTTATCTTTATCCATTGTTTATTATTCTCCGTAATAGTTAAGCTATGTGTACTATGTTCTATTTTTGTTCCTTTGGCAAGAACTTTTTTCGATTATATTTATTTTTTTTGTATCTGTTGCTTTTAATGGTTTGATTTTCATGTGTTTCTATACCGTCGCGAAATTCACCGAGTGCAGCAGTGATAACTGCGCCGAAAATTACCACAACCCAGATTAAATAAAGCCAGATAAGCATAATTGGAATGATTGCCAAAGCGCCGTAAATTGTTGTATATACGCTATTAAAAGAAATTACTTGTGCAAAGATTCGACGAATGATGTAAAACAGTATTGAGGCAACAAGTGCACCGCCTAAGGCATTGCTGATTTTGACTTTTTTGTTGGGAACCAAAACGTAAAGAATTACTAATGACAGGATAGTGAGTATGCTGGGCAAAATGGTTGAAAAGAATAGCTCGGCATTAATGAAGTAGTCAGGCATGAACTGTTGAAGCGCAAAAACGTAACCACGCATTGAAAATGCTGTTCCCAACAGTAAGGGGCCAAGTGTAATAACAGTCCAATAAAGAGTGATTTTGGTGCGAATATTGCGAGGTTTGTAAACCTTGAAGATAAAATTTAAACTGTTTTCAATTGTTGAAAGCAATAAAATGGCGGTGATAACAATTCCTATTACGCCAACGGCGGTTAGTTTGGCAGTAGCATTAACAAATTGGTTAACATAAAGGACGATTTCTTGCTCGGCATGAGGAACAAAGTTTTGAAGTAGTAACTCTTGAAATTGGGTTCTGACTTCTGAAAAAACCGGAAAAACCGAAAAAATAGCCAGCCCGACGGCAATTAGAGGAACAATTGCAATCAAAGAAGTGTAGCTGAGCGATGATGAAACGCGAAATATCATATCGCTTTGGGCTCTTTGCGCTAAAAATAAAATAAAGTTTTTAGATTTTACAGCAGTGGATTTGAAAAAATCAAACAATCGATTGGATAAGTTATTCATAGATGTGAGTTTCCGATAACAAAAAGTATTTACAAACCTGTGCAAATTTTATAAAACTCTGTTTAATAATTCAAGTTATATTAACTTGATTGTGAATTGTG
>JAFTLF010000095.1 GCA_017452885.1 Alphaproteobacteria bacterium | reverse complement strand
CGGTGACATGATTAATAAAACTTCCAAGAACTCAATGAAGAGTATGGATCAGGTTAATTTGACACTTACACAAAATACCGAAGATTTAGAGCTGGCTGTTCGCACTTCAATAGAGCAGTTGGGTAAGGTCTTCCAAGAATATGAAAAATATTTGGCCGGCTTCACTACTGTAACGGCAGAAACCAGTACCAGCGTTTATGAAATAAATAATCTTATTACGGATCAAAGTACCAAAATGGTTAAAATATCCGATGATACCAAAAAATTGGTCGACTGTTTCAATACTGTACTCAATGATACATCTAATGCTTTGGCAGAACGCGCCAATGATGCCTATGATAAAGTCAAGGGATTAGGTAAGGATTTAAAAAATCTCGGTTTGCAGATGGAAGAAGCTGCCAAACTCAGTGCAACACATATAACCAATTCAGGTGATAAGTTGCGAGCATCAATCAATGAGATTGCCGCCAATGCAGAACGCATATCTAATGATATTGTTTCCTCAGGTGAAGTCTTTGTCAAACAGTCACAAGCACTGGTTGCTTCCACAGATGATACTGTCGCCAAAATTAATGCGGTTATGGGAACATTGCTCGAAAGCAGTAAAGACTTTGGTCTGCAAGGAGATAATTTGGTTCAGCAAAGTATTCATTTCAATGATGTTATTGGTCGCCAGATAAAACAACTTAATGAAAGTACCAAAAAAGCTGATGCAACTCTGGAATTGCTAAATTCTTCATATAAAGAAGTAAAAATTGAGCATTTCCTCAAAGAAGCTTCCAATATTATAGAAAAATTGCAAAATATATCAATTGATATTAATCGAGTCTTTAATCCTAAAGATGAAGAAGATTTATGGAAGAAATTTTATAACGGCGATAGTGGTATATTTGTTCGCTATTTGTCAAAGAATATGACTAAACAGCAAGTTTCAGCCATTCGTAATGAGTTTGAAAATAGTAACGAATTTCGCAAATTAATAACTTCTTATTTATCAGAATTTGAAGTATTGATAAATGCCGCAAAATCGCATGAGTACTCTGGTGTTTTGCTTTCGGTTATTTCGGGAGCTGAAATTGGCAAACTGTATTATATACTAGCCAAAGCGTTAGACAGAATCAATTAAGGTGATGTATGAACAAATTGGTTATCAATAATTACCTTTCTTCTCTGCAACAGCAAGTTGCCGTTTCGGTTGATAGGCTCAAGTCCAAAACGGGGTATAATTGTTCGGCAGAAGATGACGATAATCGGCAGTCCCAAGTATATTATAACGGCATTCGCCTAAATGAAAGGGCTTATTCGCTGCTGGATACTTCGGTGTCATATAGTATGTTTTCATACGTCGATTACAAAATTGATGCCGCTTATGCCGCCAGAAGTTATGATATTGCCGCCGGAATAGATAAGCCCTCCACGGTTTTAATTGATTTTATGTTTACCAATAATCGCGAATTTGATTTTAAGGTATAAATGCAAATACTTGACTTTGACAGTAGGGTGTTTTTAGCGCCAATGGCAGGAATAACGGATTTGCCGCTACGTAAGATAGTTGCGTCTTTCGGTAAAGGTAATATTGTTTCTGAAATGGTTGCGATTAATGCCATTTCGCGCCGAAATCCCAAGACCTACCGCATAGCCGATGTTAGAGGAGAAGCTTATAAAGTTGTTGTTCAATTGGTTGGCAGTGATCCTCAGATATTTTCAGAAGCAGCAAAACTTGCCGCAGAATTGGGAGCATATTCATTAGATATTAATATGGGGTGTCCGGTAAAAAAAATTGTTGCAAACAATTCCGGATCTTATTTGATGAAAGACATGGTATTAGCCGAAAAAATTATAAAGACGGTTGTAAAGGCAACACCGTTAAAGGTTAGTGTTAAGTTTCGCAAGGGGTGGGATTCTGCACATATTAATGCTGTGGAGTTTGCGAAAATGTGTGAAGATGCCGGTGCTTCTTATATTACGATTCATGGACGTACGCGTGCTGAGTTTTATTCCGGAAAAGCCGACTGGGATACCATTGCCGAAGTAAAAAATGCTGTGAAAATACCGGTTGTCGGTAATGGAGATATTACGTCACCGCAAATAGCAAAAGATATGCTTAAATACACCGGCGTTGACGGCATAATGATTGGTCGTGCGGCACTTGGCAATCCATGGCTAATAGCGCAAACTCATAACTATCTGGAACAGGGGCAGTGTTTTCCGTTAATAACCGGAGAGCTTGTCAAACAAACACTATTAACCCATATTAAAGAATTGGTGGATTATTATGGGGATAAAATAGCACTTGGTCTTTCTCGCAAATATGTATGTTGGTATTGCAAAAATATGCGAGATGCTCGCAAATTTCGCGAAAATTATGTGCGTATAGATAACTTTGCTGATGCATATGCTGAAATAAATAATTATTTTGACAATTGTAGCTGCGAACAATCTCAAAGGGATGATATATGAAAATTATTGTATGCGGTGGTGGTAGCGTAGGAAAAAGTATTGTCAGTTATCTGGTTAAGGG
>JAFTLF010000094.1 GCA_017452885.1 Alphaproteobacteria bacterium | reverse complement strand
TACCGGTTAGCTTAAGAAGCCGCAACACTTCTTGACGAGTCTTAAAATAGCTAACTTTCTGATGAATCATAATAGTTTCGGCAATTTGCTGCTCTATTGTATGTAGAGGATTTAGAGAAGACATTGGTTCTTGAAATACAAAACCGATTTTGTTACCTCGTATTTCTTTAAGGTTGGGATTGTTTATGAGTTCTTGCCCTTTGAATTTTATAGAAGAATTGTTGCTGTGATATGCTTTGGGATAAGGTAGCAACCCCAATAAAGATAACGCGGTAATACTCTTGCCAGAGCCTGATTCGCCGACAATACCAAGAATTTCCCCATTATTAAGCTCAAACTCGACATCATGTACAGCATGAAAATCATCTTGCATCAAGTTGTTTTTGAACGATATATTTAAATTTGATACTTTGAGAAGCTTTGTCATTTGTTTTTCCTTGTATCAAAAGCATCTCTAACTCCTTCGCCGATAAATATCAACAAAGTAAGCAAACCGGACAATACAATAAAAATTGATATTCCAATCCAAGGCGCTTGCAAATTGTCTTTGCCCTGTCGTACCAAATCACCAAGTGACGGATATTCCGGCGGCAACCCTAATCCTAAAAAATCTAAGGCTGTTAATGCAACAATTGCCTCTGAAAGGATAAATGGTATGAATGTAATAGTTGCAACAATAGCATTGGGCAAAATGTGACGAAACATAATGCGAATATTACTAACGCCTAAAGCTTTTGCCGCTTTTACAAATTCAAAATTTCTGCTGCGTAAAAATTCTGCTCGCACAACTCCGGTCAGACTTATCCATGTAAATAGCAACATAATCAATAATAAGCTCCAAAAACCGGGAACAAACAAACTTGCAACAATTATCAAAATAAATAATTGCGGTAATGCCTCCCATATTTCAATAAATCGCTGAAAAATAAGATCTGTTCGTCCGCCAAAATATCCTTGTACAGCTCCGGCTATAATGCCAACAACAGAAGATATAAGCGTAAGCAGAAAGGCAAAAACAACCGATATTCTAAACCCATATATAATACGGGCTAATATGTCGCGCCCTTCATCATCCGTTCCTAGCCAATGACGCTCGGTTGGACGTGACGGAGTTGGCATATTTAGATTGTAATCAATAGTGTTATATGAATAAGGAAATAACGGAAATACGATATAGCCGTTTTTGTTGATATTTTGGCTAATGTATTTGTCGTGATAATCTGTCGGTGTAGGAAAATCGCCACCAAAAGTTTGCTCTGTATAAGTTTTAAATAGCGGAAAATATAATTCACCTTTATATTTTACCAATAACGGTTGATCGTTGGCAATAAATTCAGCCAATAAACTGACAATAAATAAAACCACAAAAATGACTAAAGACCACTTGGCTCGTTTATTGCGCATAAAGGCATAAATATGCTTATGCCAAGGAGATGTTATTAGCCAAGATTGATGTTTAGGCAAAACAAATGCTCCCTACTCTGTTGTTTCTGCAGGCTTATACTGTGTATCACCAAGTACTGCAGGCGGAATTACATCAAGATTTTGCACATTGTTTTCAATAACTTTTACTTCAATATTGACCTTTGAAGCTTCTGGTTTTGTTTTTTGTTTTTTATTTTCTGCTGCACGTTGACGTTCTCGATATTCTTTTTTCAGTTGCTCAGGCTTGGTTAAAGGAATAACGGTACTTTTATCAATTTGCTCTGCTTTAGCCTTGGTTTTATTTTGAGAGGATTTTTGAGATTGTTTGGCTGCTTTAGAAGTGTCTTGAACTTGTTTCTGCGGTTGTTCTTTGGCATTTATTTCTTGAGAAACAACACTGATAGATTTCACTTTGTCTTCTGAAGGTAACTCCTCTACTGTTTCGGCAACAGTGACTTTTTCAACTATTATATCTTGAGCATCAGTTTTTTCGGTGATGTTTTTTTCTTTCGCCTCAGACACGTCGGATTTTTCTACTTTTGACAAAATATTATCTAAATTATTGTGTCCGGCAAATGCTTGATACCACTCCTTAAATCGACGAACAGCGTTGAAAATTCCTTGTTCGTTAATAGTTTTTGCGTGAGCTTCTTTAAGAATTTCCTGACGACGTTTATCTGTGGTATTTTGTCCGAGTAGCTCTGTACATTTATTATTGTTAATTTTTCCACTGATAATAGAAGGAACGCTACACAAATCATAAACAGTCTGCATTTTATCTTGCTTAGGTGTGTAAATGGCCATGCCAACTCTGGAAAAATCTTTCATATTTTGTGTTTTGTTAAAAAACACACCCGAAGGACTCATGCCCTGAATAATAATGGTAGTTTTTTTAAGCTTATCATTTTTTTTCAGTTTCTGCATAAAGTTTTCAAGTTGTCCGACTAAGCAATTGGTTTGTTCTGCATACGCTTGTTGTTTTGCTTTCAAATTATTGGTTTTAACCCAAGGTTGTTGCGATGCTCCAATCCATTGATAGGGATTTTTGATGTTACAGAAATCATCATAAACATAAGTCGATGACGGTAAATCGATAACCGCAAAATAAGCATTGTTTCCCTTAGATGCTTTAATATCATCGGCAATCATATCGAAAATTTTATGAGAATTGATTGTATATAATTTTGAACCGGCAAAATTAAGCGGAGCAACTCTGGAAGTAAGATAAGATGCTGCTAACAGCGGTAAATTTATGTTAGATACAATCTTGGTACTTTCAATCCATTGAGCGGTAAGAAGAATAGTTTTGTCCAAATCAGTAAGCCCGGGTTGATTAAGATTAATAGGTGAATTAATTTTTTCAACACATTTACTGACAGACAAGCTGTTATTAATTGTGCAAAGCTCTATACCTCTGGTTTGAAAAACCTTAATATTATATTTTTTACCCATCAGATGATTATATAATTTACTGGTTTTAAGATATAGTTTATCTGTATCAAGATCTTTGAAATTCCAATAACCATCCAATATGACATTATCCAAAAGAACATTCTCTATCTCAGAAGGATTTTCTTCAGGATTCAGTGCTGCCACAAGATTAATAAAATCATTGGTAAACTTATTAACATACGCGTTAGGATAATGAGTGAAGTTGTTTATGGCATAAAACCCCAAAATATTATCTGCAACCTGATTAACGGTATAATTTTTACTTTCGGCATTTTTTATGTCTGAATAAGAAGCAAAATTGGGTAATGACAAAAAGATAAAGTTTTCTCCGTCATCATGTTTGGATATATTTGATAACGCCTTTTTATTTTCAAAATTGCGACTAACCGGATTAAAATAGGCTTTACTGATGATGCCGCCCAAAATTAATATCAATATACCCAAAAGGTATATCTGGTTGGAACGTGAGGTGTAACTTATCAAAATTAAACTTATTAAAGCGATAATTCCGGCAATCAGCCAATCAGAATAGTTGATAAAAACACCTGATATGCTGGAATCAATGTGAGAACCAAAAAAACTATAAAGAATAGAGCTTTGATCAAATAAGGCAAATTGATTAAAGATTGAAAGCACTAAGGCGGCAAACGTTATTGATATGGCAACATTTTGCAAAAATGCCGAAAAAGACAACAAAAATATAACAATAAAGCAAATTGCTACAATACCGGCATAGATATATTGCGCTTCAATTGTCGGAAGCTGATTGATGTCAAACAAATTGTAGCTTCCGGCTTCGGCAAAAAGAGTGAAGTCAATTGATATAATAGCGCTACATATAATGGTTTTGACAATCAAATCAAATAAAAATTGTCTAAAATTGCGACGTTTAAGACTGTTTTGTTTGTCTTTTTTCTTTTGAGCTATTACTTGTGCTGAGGCTTGACGCGGATCGCTGATATATACATCATCCATGTTGTTTATTACCTTATTGCAAAAAATATTGAACTATCAACATATAAACATAAAAGTCTTTTTTTTAAAACAAAAATCCTCAGAGTTTGCACAACTTCTGAGGATTTTGAAATGTTTTTCGATATTACTATCTGGAGTAGAACTCGATAACCATGTTTGGTTCCATAACAGAAGCGTAAGGAACATCTTCAAACTTCGGCACAAAAGAATATTTTGCGCTGAACTTTTTGCTATCAACTTCCAAATAAGCAGGAACATCGCGTCCGGCAGATTCCATTGCAGAAATAACAAGCGGAAGCTGTTTTGATTTTTCGCGAATTTCAATAATATCGCCTGCTTTAACCATATAAGAAGGGATGTTTACTTTTTTACCATTAACCAAAATATGACCATGGTTTACAAATTGACGAGCAGCAAAAATTGTTGAAACAAATTTTGCTTTGTAAACAAGATTATCCAAACGAGATTCCAAAATACCAATCAAGTTTTCGGCAGCATCACCGGAGCGACGAATTGCTTCAACATAATATTTGTGGAATTGTTTTTCAGAAACGTTACCGTAATAGGTTTTCAATTTCTGTTTTGCATACAATTGCTTACCATAATCAGTAGGTTTTTTTCTTCTTTGACCATGCTGACCGGGAGCATATTCTCTTTTAACTACAGAACCGTTAGCAGCGCCCCAAATAGGACCATACTGACGTTCTTTTTTCTTTTTTGCACTAACAATGCTTTTCATGTAAGTTTTCCTTATTTATTTAAGTTATTGTCCCGATAGTTTTGGTTCTTTGCGACCAAACGAGACGGTTGCTCCGTCTTCATTCTCGGAAGTGTTCGCAATTTATTACAAATATTGCCTTAAATCAAGCTTTTTTTTCAATAATTTTGTGGATTTTTTAATCTGCTGATATTAATATGGCCGTGTATGTAACGGGAGAAATCATAAAATGTCTTATGAAGCGCTATTTCAAAACGCTTTAAGTTTACATGAAGCAGGTCGTCTGGATGAAGCTGAGTGTATGTATCGACAAATACTGGAAACAGCACCGGAACATCCTGTTGTGTTGAATTTATTGGGGCTGATTGCTCAAAATAAAGGCTTGCAAGATGAAGCTGTATCATTGTTTTTGCGAGCAATAAGCGAAAATCCGCAAGAAGTTTCTTATCGTTATAATCTTGCTTTTTCATACAAGCTTCTTAAACGTTATAGAGAAGCACTAGAAGCTTTTACATCGGTTTTAAAGCTTAATCCCAATATAAAAGAAGCTCATAATGAAATTGGCTTAATTTATCAACACTTAGGCGAGTATGAAAAAGCCAAGCAAAGTTTTGGTTATGCTATTCAACTTGATGATAAATATGCTGATGCAAAAATTAATAACGCAATGAATATGCGCTATTTTAATACAATTTGTGCTATTGAAGAACTTGAAAAATTATCGACACTCTATAAGAATGAAGCTTTACTATGGTATTATTTGACTCAATTGTATTTTGAACAAAAAAACTGGCCTAAAGCATGGTCTGCTGCCGCCAAAACCAAAGAATTGGCTCCAGCTTCCGATGAAGCACGGGTTTGGTTAGGAGAGCTTTCCTTGCAAGAGGGAGAACAAGAGAATGCCAAAATTTATTTTGCCAAAGCAGAATTAATTAATCCTGATAATCAAACCGCCCTACTCCGATTAGCGGACATTTACAGCCGAGAAAATAATTTTGATGAAGCAGAAAAACGCTATAAGCGCCTTGTGGAATTAGATACTAAAAATTTTGCAGCTCATCAAAATTATGCCGAGATGCTATATCGTGCAAAACGGACAACTGAAGCCCTTGAAGAATATAGAAAAGCAGTTGTTATTAATCCGCAGGCTGCCGAAATCAGTAACAATTTGGCTCTTGTTTTGAAAGATTTGTCGGAATATAAAGAAGCCGCAAATTTATTGTTGAATGCGTATCGGCTTAATCCTAAATTTGAAGAAATAAGTATTAATTTATTTGAAACACTAAACTTGTTGGCTCTTAAAGACAGTGAAAAAGCTTTGAAAACAGCTACTTTATGGTTAGAGCTTGATAATGCCAATATTTTTGCACAAAAGCTAAATGCTACTTTGCAAGGAGAATATTTTGAAAATAATCATCTTTTTAATGAAAAGCTGTTTGACCATTTTGCTGATAATTACGAATTGGTTATGCAGAATCTGGGCTATTCAGTTGCGTTGGCTGTGGGAAGAATTGTTGGAAATGAGCCGACCAATATTGTGGATTTGGGATGTGGTACGGGCTTGTTGGGGATGGCTCTTAAAACGGCTCAGAATAAAATAATCGGTGTTGATATATCTCAAAAAATGCTGGATAAAGCCGCTGATAAAAATGTTTATGACAGACTTATTAAAGATGATATTGCCCATTTTTTGGAGCATCATGATGATTTTGATATGGCAATAATGGGAGATGTGTGCGGTTATATTAGTAATATTGAATATATAATCGCTTTATTAAAAAACAAAAAAGTTGTGCTGACTATTGAAACCACAACTCAAGATAATGTTTCAATAGGACCAAGCGGACGGTATCGACATAATCCTGAATATATTGAAAAACTATTGCGCGAAAACGGTTTTAAGGTTATTTTCAAAGAAGATATTGTTTTGAGAAAAGAAGCCGGAGAGGATGTTAAAGGAATTATTTTTAGGGGAGAATAATCGTGGCAGATGAATTGATTGATGTTTATGACAGTGAAATGAATTTGTTGGGAACAGCTATGAAATCACAAGCTCATAGAGAAGGATTGTGGCACAAGGCTTTTCACTGTTGGATTATTGATGATGATAAAGTATGGTTGCAATTGCGCGGAAAAGACAAAAATCTTTACCCTAACCTATTGGATATATCTGCCGCTGGACATCTGGGGACTGGAGAAACAGCTAAACAAGCCGGTATTCGCGAGATTGAAGAAGAACTCGGGTTAATTGTGCAAGAAGCTGATTTTATTAAATTATTTACATATCGTTTGGTTGAAGATACTACCGATATGTGTGTACGCGAATTTTGTCCTACCTACGCTTTGAAAAGCTTGTGGAAACTGAGTGATGTTCTTATGCAGCCGGAAGAAGTTGATGGTATATTTGAAGCCACTATTAGTGATTTGATTGAGCTTTTTGGTGGAGATGTATCGTCAATTGATATTAACGGATATGTTCGGGATAATAAACAGCTTGTAACTAAAAAGGTTACAGTTGAGGATTTTGTGCCACACGGACAAAATTATTATCTTAAGATATTTTCTACTCTTGAGCGTTTGAGCGACAAATAATGAAAAACCGCCATTAACATGGCGGTTTTTTTCCGATTTAAACTTGTTTAGAAAGAATAACGCAAACCGGCAGTAACTTCTGCAATGTGATTTAAGTCACGAGTGCCGACATATCCGTAACGACCGACGACACGGGCAGAAATATTATCTGTAAATTTGTACATTGCACCGCCACCTACACGATAACCAACACGGCTTTTACTTACTTTATCATTGTATTTCAGCTCTGTATCATAAACAGCAGCACCGGCTGTTGCCAATAATTTAAATTTCTGTTCGCAACCCATTGGCAAATAACCATACAAATCCAAACCATAAGCATTAAATTTGAATTTTTTGGTTCCACCACCCTGATCTTCTCTGAGGTGAGCTTTTCGACTTCCACCAAACTGATAAAATGCTTCAAGATCAACATGTTCACCAACTTCCATACCGGCATTGATAACAGCTGAATTAAAATTCTCTTTAGAGTGTTTGGCAGCACCTTTCAAATCCAGATTATCATAGGCATAATCAGCACCGATATAAGGTTTGACATCTCTATAAAAATCATTCATCTCCGCTTTAGCAGAGGTTGAAATGAGAATTGCTGCACTTGCTAGTAATAATGCTTTTTTCATTTTTGATAAACTCCATTTATAAATAGGTTTTTATATTATCAATAAATAAATCACGTATCAGTGATTTATGAGGATGAGATAATATGTACTAACCAAATTTAAAGAGTTGAGTGTTATTTTTTTTGTAAAATATTTGGAGATACTCAAAATGTCTTTTATTTGTCCTGATAAAAACTGTTGTTTATGCCCTCGCTTGTTGGAGTTTCGCGCTCAAAATACAGAGAAATTTCCGTCTTATCATAACGGACCTGTTGAATCTTTTGGTAATCTTAATGCTGAAATATTGATTGTAGGGTTAGCCCCGGGGTTGAATGGAGCAAATCAAACAAACCGCCCTTTTACTAATGATTATGCCGGAGATGTTTTGTATCCGACATTGAAAAAATACGGTTTGGCTCGAGGCGACTATCAAAAACGCAAAGATGACGGATTTGAACTGATTAATGTGCGGGTTACTAATTCGGTACGCTGTGTACCGCCACAAAATAAAGTAATCGGTGATGAGGTAAAAAACTGCGGACAGTATCTTATTAAAGAAATAGAAAATATGCCAAAATTAAAAATTATATTAACCCTTGGTAGCGTAGCGCACAATGCTGTTCTGGGAATATTGGGATATAAAAAAGCTTCGTTTAAATTTGCTCATAATACATTGCATAAATTAGAACGACATAATTTGCTTATGCTAAATTCTTATCATACTTCGCGTTATAATATTAATACTGGCGTTCTGACCTACGAAATGTTTGAAGATGTGGTGGCAAAATTATTAAAACTATTGACAAATCAAGACTAAGAAGTAGTTTATAGTGACAATTTTGTATTGTGCCTATAATAAATTTAATTATTAACTTAAAACTTTTTGATTATGACAGAACAGAGTTTTTCTTATGGTTACAAATGTGCCTTTTTAGGTGGAAAACATCCCTCTTGTAGTCGTGCCAGAACAGCTATTGCCGCCCAAAAAGAAGGTTTTGGTTTTATCCAACAAAATTCATTTTCTTATGGCAAAACTTTTACTACTATTTGGGCGTGGGATATTAAAATCGTCAGCCATCAAGAGGCTCTGGAGTTTTTCAAAGATAATCCGAAGTTTCTTGCCGAGATTGAAAGTCATTATGCCTCTCGGAAGTCTACGGTTTTTTTGATTGCTCCGGCTCCTGAAGAATATGGTGGATATGATGTTTTTCCGTTTGATTTGGTGAATAAACTTCGTGTCGTTAAATTTAGCGATTTGTTAGACTCTACCCTTAAAATTTGAAAAAATTCATGTTTTGAGCAAATAAAAAAGTCCGCTGATGTATAAGCATCAACGGACTTTTTTTATTAAATATAATCATTAATGTCCAATACCGGCAAATCCCATAAAGGCCATAGGAAGTAAACTTGCAGTAATCAAAGCAATCGGAGTACCTTTTAATGCTGTCGGAATTTTGGTGTAAGCCAATCGTTCTCGAATACCGGCAAATATTACTATTGCCAATGTAAAACCGACAGCATTTGCCAAAGCGTAGCAAACTCCCGATAATAAGGTATAATTTTTTTGAATTGTCAAAATTGCAATACCCAGAACAGCACAATTAGTTGTAATCAACGGCAAGAAAATTCCCAAAGCCTGATAAAGCGGTGGTGAAACTTTTTTGATGATAATCTCTACCATTTGTACAAATGATGCTATTAACAAAATAAAAGCAACCGTCATCATATATTCCAGATTAAACGGTAACAACAGTGCATGGTATATTAAAAAAGTAACAATTGTTGCTATTGTCATAACAAACATGACAGCAAACCCCATTCCCAAAGCTGTCGATATTTTTTTTGACACACCCAAAAACGGACAAATTCCCAAAAATTGAGATAAAACAATGTTGTTAACAAAAACCGCGGTTATAAAAATAAAAACATAACTCATTGCTCATTTTCCTTTGTACGCAAGCGGTTGAAAACAATAATCATTGCAGCCAAAGCCAAAAATGCTCCCGGCGGCATAATAAACAGCAGTATAGGATTAACATCTTCTCCCAACAACAAATAACCGAAAACAGATCCGTTTCCGAGAAGCTCTCTAACAGCTCCGAGTACAGTCAAGGCAAGCGTAAAGCCAATTCCCATACCCAAAGCATCGAGAATCGATTGAAATATTGTATTTTTAGAAGCAAAAGCTTCAGCTCGACCGAGGATAATACAGTTAACCACAATTAAGGGAATATAAATACCAAGAGCTGCATGTAGCGAAGGAAGGTATGCGGCCATAAGCAAATCAACAACAGTTACTATTGTAGCAATGATGACAATAAAAGATGGAATACGCACCATTGGCGGAATGATGTTTTTTACCAATGAAATTGCTGTATTGGAAAATATCAGAACCAGCAAAGTAGCTAATCCCATACCGACACCATTTATTGCAGAAGTGCTGACTCCCAAAGTCGGACACATTCCCAACATCATTACAAGAATTGGGTTTTCAGCAATGATACCTCTGATCAGGTTTTGATAACTTGTTTTATTCATATCATTTCCCCGCATGAAAATTATGATAAGCATCAACTGCTTTTTGAATAGCGTTAGTGACTGCACGTGAACTGATTGTTGCTGCAGTTACGGCATCAATTTCACCCCCGTCCTGACGAACTTTTAATATCTGTCTGTTAGGATTAAAACCGCGAAATTGAGATTTGAATTTTTCATCATTAACCTTGGAGCCTAAACCGGGGGTCTCCAAGCTTCGGGTAACTACAAAATTGTTAATTGTACCATCCATCAAAAAGCCTACAATTAATTCAATACGTCCGGCAAAACCATTATTTGAATAAGTTTTTATGGCAAAAGAATTTATATTTCCGTCTAATCTTGCCGGATAAAGTTCCAGACCGTTCTTTTGACCGGGAACATTTATTGTAAGTTTTTCAGCAAACGGATTGTTATTAAATTTTTGAACAACAGACGCAATCGCATCAAGTTCGTGCGCATTCTTAGCTTCTTTTATAGGTTTTTCAGTAAGTTGTTCCACAAAAGAAAGAATAAATGCAGCTGTTAATGAAATAATTGTTAAAGTTAGAATCATATTCCAAAATGTTGATTTTTTTTGCACCATAACTATCTCCTTTGTCCATAAATGCGACCATGAACATATTTGTCAATGAGAGGAACAAAAGCATTCATAATCAAGATTGCAAAGGAAACTCCTTCGGGATAAGCACTGTACAGGCGAATAACAACTGTCAATAAACCGCACAAAACGGCAAACAATACCTGCCCTTTAATTGTCATAGGCGATGTTGTATAGTCTGTTGCCATAAAAATAGCACCCAGCATCAAACCACCGGACAAAATGTGAGTAAGCGGATCATAACGTACTTCTTTGGTAACCAACCACATAATTGCGGTAATTAAAAATACCGTTCCGATGTAACAAACAGGGATATGCCAAGTGATAACTCGACGCAACAGCATATACGCCAACCCCAACAATAAAGCCAAGGCCGAAACTTCGCCAATGCACCCACCGGTATAACCAACAAACATGTCTAAATAAGACGGAAGTTGTCCACTTAGTTCTGTTGCACCGGTTTGTGCGTCGGCATGTTTGATAATACCCAGTGTGGTTGCTGCAGTTTGCACATCAACATAAAAAAACTTCAAAAATTCCGGCTTAGGCCACTGTGTCATCTGAACAGGAAACGAAATAAACAAAAAAACACGTCCGATTAAGGCCGGATTAAAAATATTTTTACCTAAACCGCCATAACACATTTTGGCAACAATAATTGCCATGAATGAACCAATGACAATCATTCCGACCGGCATGGCACTCGGCAAATTAAATGCTAATAACAATCCGGTTATAACAGCCGAAAGATCGCGCGTTGTATTGCGAGTTTTGAACCACAAACGGCAAGCCGCGTATTCAAACAAAACACAAGAGGCAACAGATGTTGCAATAACTAATAAAGCATTAATGCCAAAAAATATAATGGCAACTAATGCCGCCGGCATCAGAGCAATAACAACATCACGCATAATATGGTGAGTGTCGACAGATGCTTGTATATGTGGAGCAGTAGAAATTTTAAGCATAATTTATTTCTTCTTTTTTAGTTCAATTTTAGCAAGTTTACAATAATCTAACAAAGGTATACGCGCCGGACAAGTATAAGCACAACAACCACACTCTATACAGTCAAGAACTTGAGTTGATTTTAATTCTTCTATATGTTGACCGCGCATTAAACGTCCGATAAGAAAAGGTTCCAACCCCATAGGACATACTTGAGCGCACTTGCCGCAACGAATACAATCCGTTTCGTCACCCTTATGTGTTAAATCATCGGATAACATCAAAACACCAGATGTTAATTTTGTAATCGGAGCATTAATATTGCTTGCCGAGCTTCCCATCATAGGTCCGCCTAAAATAATTTGAGCCGTATTCTCAGCTAATCCTCCTGCTTTTTCAATAAGATATGATATAGGTGTACCTATGCGAACTTTGTAATTAGCCGGATGCTTGCAAGTATCTCCGCTAACAGTAACAACACGCTCAAACAATGGTTTATTTTTCATAACGGCTTCATATACCGCAAAAACAGTCCCTACATTCTGAACAATACAACCAACATCCAAAGGAAGTTTTCCAGATGGAACTTCGCGCTTGGTAATGGCAGCTATTAGTTGTTTTTCACCACCTTGCGGAT
>JAFTLF010000093.1 GCA_017452885.1 Alphaproteobacteria bacterium | reverse complement strand
CGAAGGTTCCAGACTGATTCAAAAACATTTGCCTGAAACTTATAAAGGCATTAAATCGGCCAGACAGATGTATGCCGACTATAACAAACAACTTGCGTCGGGCAAGGTTCGCACCGTTTCCGGAAAGGCTGCCGTTGCATTGGCAAAGGTTGTCGACGGACTGGGTAAGGATACAAAAAGTAAAGTTTCGACTTTGTTGGGCAAAATAAACCCATTTAAAAAGAAAACTTCAGCCATTGCCATGCCGATAAGAGGCAATAGTCGCTGAATTTAATTCTTTTCTCCATAGACGGCTGTTAAGAACTCCGGAATTTTCCGGAGTTTTTTTGTTGTTTTTTTAGCGGTACGATATGAAAATAAAAATCCCGAATTTTATATTCGGGATTTTTTTGCTTATCTTTCTTCAGGTTTTTGACGACGACGAGCAATCGGATCAAGAATCCGTTTACGTAGGCGTAATGTTTTGGGTGTGACCTCTAGAAGTTCATCTTCTTGAATATAGGATAATCCTTGTTCCAAAGTCAGTTTGCGCGGAGGAATGAGGTCAATAGCTTCGTCTTTACCGGCAGCACGTATGTTGGTCAACTGTTTGGATTTGCAAGGGTTTACTTCCAAATCATTGGGCTTGGTATGTTCACCGATAATCATGCCGACATAAACAGGCACACCGGAATCGATAAACATTGGTCCGCGATCTTGCAGTTTCCATAAAGAATAGGCAATAGCTGTGCCGCTTTCAGATGAAATAAGCACGCCATTGCGACGGCTGTCGATTTCACCTTTGTAAGGCTCATAGCATTTGAATATGCGATTCATTACACCGGTGCCACGAGTATCTGTTAAAAATTCGGAATGATAACCGATGAGACCACGTGAGGGGGCATTGAAAATTAAACGTACTTTGTTGCCAACTTGAGAGGGGATCATTTCTGTCATCTCGGCGCGACGTTGTCCCATTTTTTCTACAACAGTACCGGAATGTTCTTCGTCAACATCGACAACAACTTCTTCAATAGGCTCAAGCAGTTGATTGTTTTCATCTCTTTTCATCAAAACGCGAGGACGCGATATTGACAATTCAAATCCTTCGCGGCGCATGGTTTCAATTAAAACGCCAAGCTGAAGTTCGCCTCGTCCGGCAACTTCGAAAGAATCGGAAGAATCTGTGCGTGAAATCTTGAGAGCGATATTACCTTCGGCTTCTTTGCATAAACGATCCCAAATCATGCGAGAGGTAACTTTGTCACCTTCACGACCGGCCAATGGAGAATCATTGATTGAAAAAGTCATGGCTAATGTCGGAGGATCAATAGGCTGAGCTTTGATTGCTTCGTTAACATCAAATGCACAAAGTGTGTCGGCAACAGTACCCTTGACAACCCCTGCTACGGCAACAATGTCACCGGCATGAGCTTCTTCTAAAGCTTCACGATTGAGGCCACGATAAGCCAAAATTTTGCTGATACGTACGCGTTCAATTTCTTTGTTTTCTCCATTGAGAACTTTAACGGTGTCGTTAACACGAAGTGTACCTGATTGAATTTTTCCGGTAAGCAGACGACCGATAAATTTGTCGGCTTCAAGAGTGGTTGCCAACATGGAAAAAGGTTTGTTCGGATCGCAGTTAGGAGCGGGAAAGTAAGAGCAGATTAATTCAAATAAGGGTGAGAGATCTTTTTTCTCATCCTCAAGTTCTTTTACTGCCCAACCATTGCGTCCGGAAGCATACAGCATGGGAAAATCTAATTGTTTGTCATTAGCATTGAGGCTGACAAACAAGTCAAATACTTCATTCAAAACTTCGTCACAGCGAGCATCGGCTTTGTCTGCTTTGTTAATAACAACAATAGGGCATAATCCTAATTTGAGAGCTTTGCCAAGAACAAATTTTGTTTGCGGCATCGGACCTTCAGATGAATCAACAAGCAATACCACACCGTCGACCATTGATAAAATACGTTCAACCTCACCACCAAAATCTGCGTGTCCGGGGGTGTCAACGATATTAATATGTGTACCTTTCCAGTTAACAGATGTACATTTTGAAAGAATTGTAATACCTCTTTCTCTTTCCAAGTCGTTACTGTCCATTACACAGGTTTCAACTTTTTGATTATCTCTAAATGTACCACTTTGTTTTAAGAGGCCGTCAACCAGTGTTGTTTTGCCATGGTCAACGTGAGCTATTATGGCAATATTTCTCATATTCATTTTGTTTTCTTTCTTAAATGGTCGTCATGTCATAAATATAAAATATTTTTAATTCGCCTTACAATACACTTTTGAAATTAAATTTCAATAATTTAGTTTAATAAAAGATGTTTTTTTTAATGCTCTTTGGACAAAAATAGCTTGATTTTTGGATGCAAATGTTTACAATCGTATCCTATATGAAAACTTACTTAGAACTTATTGTTTAACGTCTAAATTTTTATATCTATGGAAGCGAGTCATTTATTGGTAGCTTGTTCTGTATATCTGTTGGGATTGGTTTGTGTCCTAGGATATATTTGTTATGAGATACCGTGGTATCGTGGAGCTACTCTAGCCAAAATCAAACAAACTGTTTTTTATATAGTTTGGGTTTGGAGCCTTTTGTTTATGGGCTTTGTAAATTTTATCGGAGGGATGCCTCTCGTTATGATGTTGGTATGGGCTTTGGCAACTTTCTTTGCCGCGTGGCTTATTAGAGAATTGTTGATTTGGGTAGTTTGTGTTATTCGCCGTTGGCGTAATCGCAAGATGTGGCATCGTTAATTTAGGTTAAATGATTGTTAAAAAAGGGTTTCATCTGCAAATGAAACCCTTTTTTATTTTGTTAGTTAAGCTTTTTTGCCATAGGATAGCAGTTTATTGCGAACAAAACCGCGCAAACTAATCTCCGGCCTTGCTCCATAATGTGAGATGATTTCTGCAGCCGCAATTGAGCCAATCATTGCGCAAGTTCCAAGACTGCGTTCTTGTGTCAGTCCGTAGAGAAAACCTGCGGCATATAAATCTCCGGCACCGGTGGTGTCAACAACTTCTTCAGTTGGAATATTTTCTGCTTCAACAAAAGTTTTTGTTCGTCCATTGACAACAACAGAGCCTTTTCTGCCGCGAGTAATAGCGGCGATTTCGACCAATGGTTTAATCTTGTCAAGACTTTTATAAAAATCGTCTTCTTCAAATAAGGCTTTAATTTCGTCTTCGTTAGCAAACAAAACGTCAACATCTTCGGTGATGAAATTGATAATTGCATCGCGATTGCGTTCTATGCAAGTTGTATCCGAAAGTGTAAAGGCAATTTTACGGCCGTATTTGTGAGCAATTTTACAGGCTTTTATTAAAGCATCGCGACAACACTCAGTATCCCATAAATATCCTTCAATATAAGTAATTTTTCCGGCTTTAATGATGTTTTCATCAATGTCTTCTTCAGTTAAGAAAACGGCAGCCCCCAAATAGGTGAACATGGAGCGTTGAGCATCGGGAGTTACTAATACGATACTGCGACCGGTTACCGGCCCTTCAATCAGAGGTTTGGTAAAAAAATCAACTCCGGCAGCCCCGATTTCTCTTGTAAACTCTTGTCCAAGTTCATCATCATGAATTTTGCCTATGAACGCAGGAGCGCCACCAAGAGAAGCTAATCCTGCAACAGTGTTGGCGGCAGACCCTCCGGGAACTTCGCGTTCAGGAACTAAGTCTGCGTAGATTTTGCCGGCATCGGCAGCATCCAATAATGTCATACAGCCTTTTGATAAGTTTCGTTCTGTCAAAAATCCATCGCCGACTTTAGCCAGCACATCGACAATGGCATTGCCAATGCCAACAACATCGTAGTAGGTGGGTTCCTGCTTAATCATTTTGTTTTCTTTCCTGAGTGATTATCCAGTATATATTTTGGTGTATATTAATTTATATGTATAGTCAATAAAAAGGCCTCTTGAAGAAGAGGCCTTTAAAATCTTTAGAACAGATTATTCGTTAGCGTTTGGCCAATTTTTGGCATTTTCAGCGTTGAATTTAATCCATTTTTCATCAGCTTCATCTTCAGTGGTGATAGCTTCTTGCGGGCATTCTGAAATGCAAACACCGCATTCAATGCAAGTGTCAGGATCAACAACCAACATAGTATCGCCTTCATGGAAAGCATCAACCGGGCATACATCTGCACAAGATTTGCATTTAACGCAAGCGTCATTAACAACAGAGACCATATTTGTAACTCCAAAGTTAGTTATTAAAAAATCATTCTTAATTTAGCGAGATTATTAAATAAATCAAGCATAAACTTGCAAAAGCCAAAAATAATCTCTAAATATGCAGTAATGTTAGAAGTTTTAAGCAGGAGAAATAAAATGTCCGATAAAATGTCTTTTCAAGCCGATGTCAATAAAATGCTGGATATTGTGGTTAATTCTTTGTACTCGGAAAAGCAAATTTTTTTACGCGAGTTGATTTCTAATGCTTCTGATGCGTGTGATAAACTTAAATATCTTGCTTTGACGAATCCGGGAATTGCAAAAGAATCAGGACAATTAAAGATAAAAATTATGCCGGATAGCAAAAACAATACCTTGACCGTTTCTGATAATGGTATCGGTATGAACAAGGATGATTTGATTAAACATTTGGGAACGATTGCTAAATCAGGTACTGCTGAGTTTGTTAAAAACGCTGCTGATAATGGTAGTATTTGTGATTTAATCGGGCAGTTTGGTGTTGGTTTTTATTCTGCTTTTATGGTTGCTGAAAAGGTAGAAATAATTTCTCGTCGCGCAGGTGAAGATAAAGCTTGGAAATGGGTTTCGGATGGTCGTGACGGTTTTGAAATCAGCGAAGCCGAGCGTTTGACTAACGGAACGGATATTAAGCTGTTTTTGAAAAAAGATGACAATAATTATACAGACACAATTTATTTGCGTCATATTATTCGTACATATTCCGATCATGTTGAATATCCGATTGTACTGGAGCTTGGAGATGCCGGAGAAGAAACAGTTAATAGCGCATCTGCAGTATGGATGCGTCATAAATCGGAAATTACGGAAGATCAATATAAGGAGTTTTATCATCATATTTCTAAAAATTTTGATGATCCATGGTTGACTTTGCATTTTAAAGCGGAGGGAAATATTGAATATACCGGATTATTATATATTCCGTCGGTTGCTCCGTATGATTTATTTCAGCCTGATAAGAAAAACGGTTTGAAGTTGTATGTTAACAAGGTATTTATCAGCGATAAAGTTGAAGAGTTGATTCCCAATTATTTGCGTTTTGTTCGCGGTGTTATTGATTCGGCGGATTTGCAACTTAATATCTCGCGAGAAATGTTGCAACACAGTGCATTGATTGAAAAAATAAAACACGGCACGGTTTCTCGTTTGCTTAAAGAATTAAAAAAACGCGCCAAAAATTATGATGATTATATGTCTTTTTGGAAAAATTTCGGTATTGTTCTTAAAGAAGGTATTTATGAAGATTTTTCCAATCGTGAAGAAATTGCCGGATTGAGCTATTTTTACTCTACCAAAGATAAAGAAAAGTTGGTTAGTTTGGATGAATATATTGCGCGTGCGGCAGAAGGACAAAAAACAATATATTATATTACCGGTGATAATATTGATGTTTTGCGTAATAATCCGCAATTGGAGGTTTTTGCAGAAAAAGGTATTGAGGTTTTGTTGATGAATGAACCGATTGATGAATTTTGGCCACAGGTATTGCCGAATTATAAAGGTTTTGCCATCAAACATATTGCTCAAGCAGAGGATATGAGTTTTGAGCGCAAAGATGCCAAAGCTGATGAGGGTAGTTTAGCTAAATTGACTGAATTGATGAGTGCTTGGTTTAAGGATGAAGTTGGTAAGGTTGTGATAACCGAAAAACTGACTAAATCTCCGGTAAGTCTTAAGGTTGAAGATGGACAGATGAGTTTGCATCTGGAAAGATTGATGCGTAATCATCAGCAACAGACCGCATTTGCAAGTACTCGTATTTTGGAAATAAATCCATATCATCCGTTGATTATTAAATTGGCAGATATGGTTTCAGATGAAGATAAAAAAACAAAGATAGAAGATGTTGCATGGTTGTTGTTGGATGAGGCCAAGATAGCCGAGGGAGAGGCTGTTTCGAATCCGTCCAGATTTAATGAAAAACTTAGCGAATTTATTTTGCGAGCGATATAATAAAAAACAACCCCGAAAAAATCGGGGTTGTTTTAGTTAATTTATTCACGCTCAATTTCAGGGCGAAGTTTGTTATTAATACGTTCAAAAATCGGTTTAATAAAAAAAGCAACTGCATTAAGTGCTTTTTGAGCTTCTTGAGGAAAAATACGAGCTAAACGAATCATTACTTCTTTTTTGTTATCATATCCTAATGGTTGAAAGCCAAGAGAATCAATTAAATCATCAAAATTATCGAAAATGGCAATTCCCATGATTTTACAGCTTAATTTTTCACCAGTAGATTGGTTGGTCATTTCAATAATATCGTGTAATTTTATTTGTTGAGCTTTTTTATCGAGCAGATATACAGCGATTTTACGATTACCGTTCTTAATTTTATTGAAAGAAAATTCATGAGTGGGAATAGAATATTTCATGGGGTCCTCTTTTTTATAATTGTATTATAGCAGAGGTTTGGTAAATGTCTATGAGATAATAGAAATTTGCGTATAGTTATGACTTAATAAAAAAAGCCACCGTAAAGGTGACTTTTTATTAAATTGGAGCGGGCGATGGGATTCGGACCCACGACATCAACCTTGGCAAGGTTGCGCTCTACCCCTGAGCTACGCCCGCATCAACAGAACGAAATACTTAATAACATAGTCAAAAAAAAATGCAAGTACTTTTTTTTATTTTTTTTGATTTTTTATTGCTTAAAAATTATATCAGTTTCTGTTGCCGATGGCATTTCCGGAGAACTGATATTATATTCATCAATTATCAATCGGGTATTTGCGAACAGAAGAATAAAGACGACAACGGCAATTATTCGCAAGAGCATTATTATTTTGCGGTTGCCTTTAAAAGGAACTTTGTGAGGTCCGTTATTGACAAACAATAATTCTCCAAAAATCCAAATGCCGACAATTAATAACGGAATATACAGAAACCAAGGAGCAACAATTGTCATCGTTAGTTGAACAAGCGCTCGTCCCCAATATCCGGCATAAAAATTATGTAAGCCCAATGTTCCTAAAAACCACGCTAATACAATATAAATAATACCATTTTTGGCGTGAGCAGGATTATTGCGTTTTAATATATTAGCGGCTAAGCGTTTTTTTTCGTCGAGATATTCTTCTTCGGTAATATGGCCTTCTTCTTTAAGCTGTTTGAGTTTTTCTGCGTCTAACATTGTTTTCTCCTTAACTCCTAATATAAGCATTGTTTGCATTTTTCCAAGTAAAAAATCCCTGCCGTTGGGCAGGGATTTTGAATATTGAGAATAATGTTCGGTTTTAGAAACCCATTCCACCGGGCATACCGGCCGGAGCTGCTGCCCCACCGCAATGACAATCTTTTTGCGGCAATTCGGTAACCATAGCTTCTGTTGTTATCAGCAAGCTACCAACAGAAGCGGCATCTTGCAAAGCTGTGCGTACAACTTTAGTCGGGTCAATAATGCCGGCTTTAACCATATTGGTATATTCGCCGATTTGAGCATTGTAACCATAGTTAACGTCGGTGCTTTCTAACAATTTTCCGGCAACAACGGCACCGTCAACGCCTGCATTTTCAGCAATTTGGCGAATCGGAGCTTGTGTTGCTTTGCGAATAATTTCAATGCCGACTTTTTGGTCTTGGTTTTCCGGAGAAAGAGCATCAAGAGCTTTTCCTGCATAAAGAAGAGCGCAACCACCACCTGCAACAACGCCTTCTTTTACAGCTGCACGAGTAGCGTTTAGTGCGTCATCAATACGATCTTTCTTCTCTTTTACTTCAACTTCGGAAGCACCGCCTACTTTGATAACGGCAACACCGCCGGACAACTTGGCTAAACGTTCTTGCAATTTTTCGCGGTCATAGTCAGAAGAAGTGTCTTCAATTTGTTTGCGAATTTGGTTAGCGCGAGCTTCAATCAGGTCTTTTTCACCGGCACCGTCAATAATGGTAGTATCATCTTTGGAGATTTCAACACGTTTGGCGGAACCTAACATATCGAGGTTGACGTTTTCCAACTTCATGCCGAGTTCTTCGGAAACAACTTGTCCGCCGGTTAAGATTGCAATATCTTCAAGCATGGCTTTGCGACGATCGCCAAAACCCGGAGCTTTGACGGCACAAACTTTAAGGCCGCCACGGATACGGTTAACAACCAAAGTTGCCAAAGCTTCACCTTCAATATCTTCGGCTACGATAACCAAAGCACGACCAGACTGAACAATGGTTTCGAGAACCGGAATCAGCGGCTGAAGAGTGGAAATTTTTTGGTCATAAAGCAAAATGTAAGGCGCTTCGTACTCGCAAGTCATTTTATCTGCATTGGTAATGAAATAAGGTGACAGATAACCACGATCAAGCTGCATACCCTCAACAACATCTAACTCTGTTTCAAGGCCTTTGGCATCTTCAACAGTGATAACACCTTCATTGCCGACTTTTTCCATAGCGCGAGCAAGGTACTCACCGATAGTACGATCTCCGTTAGCGGAAATAGTTCCGACTTGAGCGATTTCTTCTGATGTTTTGATTGCAACAGAGCGAGATTTTACTTCGGCAACAACAGCCTCGACAGCCATATCAATACCACGCTTCAAATCCATCGGATTCATTCCGGCAGCAACAGCTTTGCAACCTTCTTTGATAATTGCTTCGGCTAATACGGTTGCGGTAGTGGTGCCGTCACCGGCTTTGTCTGCAGTTTTTTGAGCAACTTCTTTTACTAATTGAGCGCCCATATTTTCAAATTTATCTTCAAGTTCAACCTCTTTGGCAACAGAAACACCGTCTTTGGTGATTTTGGGAGCGCCATAAGATTTATCTAAAATGACGTTGCGGCCTTTAGGACCTAGTGTAACTTTTACTGTTTTAGCTAAAGTTTCGACACCTTTGAGCATTTTTGCACGAGCATCAGTACCGAACTTAATGTCTTTTGCAGCCATAATTTAATTCCTTTCTATTCTTCTACAATTGCCAAAATATCAGCCTCTTTGATGATGAGGCGTTCTTCACCGTTTACTTTAATTTCACTGCCTGACCATTTGCCAAAGAGAACTTTGTCACCGACTTTGACGTTCATGGGAACAATTTTGCCGTCTTCAGCACGAAAACCATTGCCGATTGCTTCAACCAAGCCTTCACTGGGTTTTTCTTTTGCTGTATCAGGGATAATAATGCCGCCGGCTGTTTTTGTTGTTTCTTCAAGCCGTTTTACCAAAACACGGTCATGTAACGGTATAATTTTCATTTTTTTAACTCCATTTGGTTATAGTATTTTTATCTATTTGCTTAGTTAGTTATTGGAAACTGAGATGTCAAGCCGATGTGTATAAATTTTTGAATAATTGTAAAAAAAAGCTCTCTTTTTGAGAGCTTTTAGTTTGTAAGCGGTTATTTTTTCATATCCATAATTTGCAATATGGCGCTGGTTATAAAACTGACAACCAACAAGAACGAAAATACAACAACAGAACTAAAGAACAGCCAAGCATGCGGGAACACCAACATAATCGGACGAGCGATGGTTGAAGCCCAACCGTCTAAAGTAAAAACTTGAAGCAAAGTGAACATTGATGATCCGAGAGTGGCAAAACTACCAAAAACATCGCCGTAAAGACTCATGGCGATAATGGCAAAAACATAGAAGAAAACGGTAAAAATTCCTAAAAAAGATACAAACGTCGGTAACAAAGATATAAATACTTCTATGATATTGTGCATTTTGGAAAAATGGTGAATGTATTTTAAAAGTCGGAATAAGCGGAATGTTCGAAGTACAATAAATGAACTGGCCATTGGAATTGAAGATACAGCCACTATGGTGAGATCAAAAATATTCCAACCGGAGGTGAAAAATTTCTTTTTCAGAGCATAAATTTTGAGTAACATTTCAACAATGAATATGCCCATAAATAGACGATCAAGTAGGAATAAACCATTGGAAAAATAAAAACCTGTGGTGCCGGAAGCAAGAAAACCAATAATAACCGCATCCAGCAAAATAATGCTCATGATGAAAAAATCAAAATTCAGACCGGTAACCAACTTGGTAAGTCTGCGCTGATCATCGTTATAAAATAACTGATTACGTATGTTTTTAGCTAATTTGCCGTTTTTATATGACGGTGTCTTAGGTTGTGATTTGGGTTTTGCTACCATGGTTTTATCTTTCAAAATTATGATTTGATTTATTGTATATCAAAAAAATGATATTGCAATGATTATTGCTGCAAAAGCAAGAGCAGGACCAAAAGCAACAGCTTTTTGACGGTTTAATAATGAGATTATAAGTTGACTGATTGAGGCTAAAGCTATGGTATAAAGTAGCCCATTAAATCCCAGCCAAGCGCCAATTGCTGCCAAAAGTTTTATATCTCCCCCGCCAAAGGCATCGCGATTTTTCCATACCAGAGCAAGCGCAGCCAAAGATGGTAAGAAGAATCCGACGATAGCTCCCAAAGCGCTGTCTGGGGCGATTGTGAAGCCAATATTCCATGCTGCAGTAAAAAATCCTAAAATTAGCAGTGGCACAGTCAAAATATCAGGAAGCAAGAACATTCTCCAATCAATTTCGGCGAGCAACAGCAAAGACCATAATAACACAAGTTTACAAGCAATATTTTCGCTACCGAAGTGATGATAAAACAGAAAGCTTAAACTAGCAGTAAAAAGTCCGCTCATAAACGAACGCCATATATATGTTTTATAAAGCGGAGCTTTTCTTATCTTGCGAGTGTTAATCTGTGGTTTTATAATTTGCCATAGAGCGTATGCAAAGGAAGCCGGCATGAACTTGGCAAAGCGACGTGCTATGTAAGGAATAAATAGCCCAAAAACAAAACCGCAAAAAGCATATAACATGATATTCTCCTAGATAAATTTGTTTTAGATTAGTTGATTTTGATTAATAAATTAATAATCCTAACCTTTTTTAAGTAATTCTGATAGATAATGGAGAAAATTTAGTTGTAAGGAGAATGATAAAATGAAAAAAGTTTTGGCTTTTGATATTGGCGGAACAAAGGTTGCTTATGCGGTAATTGATGAAAACGGAAACTTTGTTAATGAAGTTATCAAAGTCACAACACCAAAAACCTCTGAGGGAATTTATGAACTTTTTAGTGATGTGATTAAAAATTTTGAAAAAGATGTTGACGGTGTATCAATTGCTACGGCAGGAGCGATTAATAATGATAATAATAAAATCATTAGTCATGTAGGTAATTTGCCGGTAGGGTATAATCAACTTGATTTTATGAGTCTTACATCTAAACCGATATTGTTGGAAATGATGCAAATTCAGCTGCTTGGGCTGAATATAAACTTGGAGCCGCCAAAGGGACAAAACACGCTGTGGTT
>JAFTLF010000012.1 GCA_017452885.1 Alphaproteobacteria bacterium | reverse complement strand
TCCAGACATCAGCTGCAATATTTTGACCTCTTTTGATATTTTTTACAGAATTATCAATTTGAGTGCGAGCATCGGCATCTAAATCAGCAGGATCTCCTTTCATTATGTTATAGCCGCTTGGCGATGCTAATAATGGCTTGCCTAAAGGAGAAATATGAAAATCGTAATCAGGGCATCCCATAGCTTGCTTCCACTGTTTTAGAGTAACCAAATCTTTGCCGAATAAAATCGGATCGGCAACCAACGTTTCGGTCTTATCGCTGTCTTTGTAAACCGGAACATCTATTGCTGTGGCAATATGATAATCATACTTTATTTCTTCAAATTGATTTGTTTGTTCATTACGTAAATTGACGCTTACATAATTCGTAAACTCATCACCGCGTTTGGATGTTGTTGAACATACTTTGCTTGGTTGATAGCCATCTTTTTTGGCCGCGGAAGCAATAACATGCGCCAAACAATAACAGATGTCACATTCATAGCGATAACAATCTTCGGGAATTGCACTCAACCAACGGCGATAATCTTGATTATATTTATTGATTTTTTCTGCATCTAATTCCATGGCATCCTCTTTTTTTACATTGATTATACCATAGCATATTTTGGCACAAAATAAAAGCGCCTTTTAGATAATTGGTTTAGGATTGGTTGTTTGCCAAAAATTAATGACTAAATCATAAGCGTTCACGATGAAGGTTGTTAAAATAAAGAAATTATATTTCTTTTGCCGGTTAGAGTGAACGCCATCGTTTCTCCATAAACGACAAAAGAAATATAAATTTTCTTTAGTCTTATCAATGAGGGAAACGAGAAAGCGGGGATTTTGTTATCCCCGCTTTCGCTGTTATCCGAGTTTGGCAATTGCCGCGTCTATGCGTTTTAAGCTTTCTGCTTTTCCTAAAATAACAGCAAGTTCCGTTGCCCCTCCGGGAGTGGTTTCTTTGCCGCTGAGAGCTATACGTGCCGGATATAAAATTTGTCCGTTTTTAACGCCAAGTTGCTCTGCCAATGCTTTAAGACTTTCAAATAAAGATTCATTATTCCATTCATCCTGAGCTTCCAAAACTTTTTTGATTTCAGGCAGATTGGCTTTGGCAACTTCCACATCAGTCTTCATCTTTTTATTAATATATAAATCTACGCTATAATTCGGCAAAGCGATAACAAAATCAATCTGCTCAGGAATTTGTGCCAATGTTTCGATACGTGGTTGTAAAGCTCGGCTCAACGCTTTAAGCTCCACATGAGAAGGAATATCCTTATAGTAAGGCAATGCCAATTCATGAAATTTGGCAATATCAAGAGCTCGAATATAGATACCATTCATCCATGTTAACTTGACAATATCAAAAATAGCCGGTGACTTATTTAATCTATCAACCGAGAAAATCTTCTCCAGTTCGGCAATTGAGAAAATTTCTTCCTCTGTTCCGGGGTTCCAACCCAATAAGGCAATATAATTGATGATTGCTTCAGGCAAATAACCTTTGGCAACTAAATCTTGAAAAGAAGCATCTCCATTGCGTTTAGATAATTTGTGCTGAGCATCTTTCATAACGGTCGGCAAATGAACATAAACCGGACGTTGCCAACCGAAAGTATCATACATCAGGTTATATTTCGGTGTAGATGGAAGATATTCGTTGCCACGAACAACATGAGTAATTTCCATCAAATGATCATCGATAACGTTGGCAAAATTATAAGTCGGAAAACCGTCAGATTTTAACAAAACACCTTCATCAAGCTCGTCATAATCAATCTCGATTATACCATAAACTTTGTCCTCATATTTAGATTTGCCGCTTTTGTTGATTGTTTGACGAATAACATAAGGTTCGCCTGCAGCTACACGCTTTTTGGCTTCTTCCAAAGGAATGCGCTTGCAAGGATCTTCAAATTTGCAAATAATTTCATTGCCGTCTTCATCTACCTGCTCCTCACGCTCACCACAAAAGCAATAATGAGCGCCGCCGAGTTCAACCAGTTTGTGGGCATACGGAGCATACAAATTTTTGCGTTCTGATTGAACATAAGGGCCGTAATTTCCGCCAATATCCGGACCTTCGTCCCAATTCATCCCAACAGTTTTCAGGGTATTATAAATTATCTCGGTTGCACCTTCGACATAACGCTTTTGATCGGTATCTTCAATACGCAAAATAAAGTCACCGCCCTGCGCTTTGGCAATCAGATATTCATATAAAGCCGTACGCAAATTACCAATGTGCATATAACCGGTCGGACTGGGAGCAAAACGGGTACGTGTTTTCATTTTTTACACTCTCTAATAAAAAAATTTCAGCTTTGTTTACGATAGCGCAAGCAAATTATTTTCTCAAGCGTTTTTGCGGAATCTGTTCAGATATTTTCATAAATTATTATGAATTTGTACACGGCACCATTGATATACGAAAAATTAATTTACAGCAAAAGGAGTAAGTTAGGACAAACTAATCCCTTTATTCATGGCGGCAAGTCTTCAGGTTCTGCAGGATGTATTGACTTAGCTGAAAACATGAATGACTTTTGGGAATGGTATTGCAAATAGTTGCAACAAATAAGAAACTTGTAAATATTATTTTTGCTAATGATGAGATTAACTGCAAATTAAAACATCAGCGGCGGCACGAGCCTGTTCGGTAATGATTTCTCCGGCAAGCATTCGCGCAATTTCTTCGCGTTTTTCGACTGTTGATAATTCTCTGACATAGGTAGTCGTGATATTATCTTTGGTCTTTTTCTCGACTTTAAAATGATTACGTCCCTTGGCCGCAACTTGCGGAGAGTGCGTTACAACCAAAACCTGAACACTTTGCCCCAGTTTGGCCAATCTCTCCCCGACAGCCTGCGCGGTTGCACCGCCGACTCCGGCATCAACCTCATCAAAAATCATGGTACATACACTTGAGCTTTGCGCTAAATTAACTTTTAATGCAAGCATAAAACGTGCCAACTCACCACCCGAAGCAATTTTATTAATCGGACCTTGCGGCGAGTTTGGATTGGTGGCTACCGTAAAATTAATGTTATTAAAGCCGCTTGCTGACCAACCGCTTTCTTCTTTTTTTTCAATCAATGTGATAAATTTAGCTTTTTCCATTTTAAGTGGCGGCAATTCGGCCATGACCAGCTTGTCTAATTTTGCAGCTGTTTCAATCCGCGCCAAGTGCAGACGATTGGCCGCTTCAATATAAATAAGACGCTTTTCTTGTTCAATTTTGCGCAAAGAATTAATTCCATCTTCGCCAAGTTCAATATTGGTTAAACGAGTTTGAAATTTGTGCAGAGTTTCGGATAATTCATCTACACTGACTCCGTGTTTACGTGCCAAATCTTTTAAAGCAAATAAACGACTATCAATATTTTCCTGCTCTTCGGAATTGAGATTTATATCTGCGGAAGCGCTTTCTATACGTTCTACGGCATCAATAACCTCGACCAAAGCACGATCTAAAGCATCATAAATTTCGGCATATTTATTATCAACATATCGGTTAGCTTTATCAATTGCACTTTCGGCAGAACGAAGTGCCGACTGAATATCACGCCCTTCAGTCAAAACGCCATAAGCATAATTAAGACTCTCCATAATCTTTTCTGCGTGTATTAACTCTTGACGTTTTGCCGATAATTCCGCCTCTTCACCAACTCGAGGATTAATTTGCTCCAGCTCATGCACCCAATGACGCAAATTATCTTCCTCTTCCTTGGCTTTGACAATATCTGCTTCGGCACGAACTCTGGTTGCTGATGCCTCTTTATAATCGTGGTAAGCATTACTAACATCCGAAAGCAATGCTCCGTGTCCGCCAAAGGCATCTAAAACATCTTGATGATTGACTGGATTGAGCAATCCTTGATTATCAAATTGTCCGTGAATTTCAACCAAATATTTGCCTATCTCTTTGAGTAATTTAGCGCTTATCGGCTGATCATTAAAAAATATTTTACCCTTACCGTTTTGGTCAAGCGTACGTTTTATAATAATTTCTCCATCAACCTCAAGCTCATTTTCAGACAATAGCTCTTGCAATTCAACATTATTGGGTTCCGGATCAAAAATTGCCGTAACACTCAATTTGTCTTCTCCGCAGCGAATAAGAGAAGTTTCGGCTCGCTTGCCCAAAACTAATCCCAAAGAATCAAGCAAAATTGACTTTCCGGCTCCGGTTTCGCCTGTCAATACACTCAGACCGGATTGGAAATCCAAATCCAATTTATCTATCAAAACCACATTACGAATTGACAGCGACTGTAACATTTTTATTTGTCCGTTTTAACCAGTTTTTGCGCACGTATGTTCCATTTGGACTTAGGATAATTGTAGTCTAAGACACGTGCTGCATCTAATGCCTCTTTACCAAGCCCCAGTGTTTGATAAATTTCAACTTGGCGATACAAGGCTTCTTCAATATGTCCGGTAGTTTGATACTCATTAACAACAACCGAAAAACGATTCAATGCTGACAAATAGTTGTTTTGTTCAAGATAAAAGCGACCAACTTCCATTTCGTGTCCGGCTAAATGGTCATTAATAAGATTTATTTTTTTACGAGCATCGGCTGCATATTCGGTATCGGGAAAACGAACAATAACCTGATTAAACGCATCCATGGCAAGTCTTGAATTTTCCTGATCTTTCTCTATTCCGACAATCTGCTCATAATAACACAATCCTTTCATATAGTAGGCATAAGCAATATCTTTGTTGCCGGGATGATATTTAATGAAGCGCTCCAATGACATTATGGCATCATCGTATTTTTGATCTTTATAATAAGCATAGGCTCCCATAAGTTTAGCTTTGGTTGCCCATTTGGAATACGGATGCTCCAACTCAATCTTTTCAAAATTTTCGGCAGCTTGAGTATATCTGGTCTTATTAAGATTTTTATATCCGCGATTATACAAATATTCTGCCGATGTCGGCTCGGTTGTCTCCGATGTTGAAGAACAAGCGATTACACTCAAAACAAGTCCTAAAATCAAGGCTAAATTTTTCATGTTTTTTCCTTATATAATTTCATAATTTGCTGTATCGGCAAATAAGATTTTGAGAATTTCGTTGTTATGAAAATGACCGGTTTTGGCAGCATTCAAGTGTCCTGCAATATGAAAACCTGAAGTATACATATCACCTATTGCATCAATAACTTTGTGATTAACGCATTCGTTTTCAACTCGAAAACCACCTTCATTTAAAATTGTTTCACCATCCAACACAACGGCATTTTCTAAACTTCCACCCTTAATCAAGCCGATAGATTTGAGGTAATCAACCTGATATTTCTCACAAAAAGTGCGACACGGCGCGACAAACGTCTTAAAATTACTCAAAGTCAGAGGCTTGTTAAATTTTTGACGACCGACAATTTGAGATGGAAATTCTATCATAAATTCTATACCAAAATCGTTGGCGGGCAAAAGTTCTATACGATTACCTTTATCATCGGTATATTCGACTTTTTTTAGCACTTTTAAGATTTTCCGCGGAGATTTCTGTTCTTTAATACCGGCATATTCCAGAGCTGTAATGAAAGGCAGTGCCGAGCCATCCATAATCGGCATTTCTTGATTATTAATCTCAATTAAGACATTATCAACCCCCAACATGCTTAATGCAGCCATAAGATGCTCTATTGTTGAAACAATATTTCCTTTATCATCACCCAAACAAGTACAATTTCTGGTATCAACAACATTATGGTATAGAGCTTGTATCTCCACCTGCTCCGGCAAATCCACTCTTTTGAAAACGATGCCAAAATCTTCCGGTGCAGGTTTGAGTGTTAATACACTTTCGCAACCGGAATGCAGACCGATTCCTTTAATCTCAATTTCTTGTGCTAATGTGTGCTGTTGCATGAATTTTCCTTTACAACTTTAGCAAAAAATAAAAAAGGCAGCCTATAAGCCGGGTTCTGTATTCTGTTTGCACAGAACGATAGCCATTCATCTGGGCTGTTTATTGCTAAACAGCTCGTCGCGACCTACCTCTGGAGTGGAGAGAGAACGCTCCATAAAATCCGGTTTATAAAGCACAAAGCCTTATACCTGAAATCCCCTAACTTGGTCTTGCATCAGACAGGGTTTACCTTGCCAGATTTGTTACCAAACCTGCGGTGAGCTCTTACCTCGCCTTTTCATCCTTACCGAGAAAAATCTTGGCGGTATATTTCTGTGGCACTTTCCCTTGGATTGCTCCAGCCAGACGTTATCTGGTGTCTTGTTCTCTTGAAGCCCGGACTTTCCTCACCATGGGCAAAGCCATGACGCGGCTATCCGGCTGCCTTGGTGATTAGAATAACATTTAACACTGCGATTGCAAGTGCTTTGTATGAGCTTAAGAATAAAAATGAATTTTTGTCAAAAAGCACCCTGCTTTTCTATATTTACATACACTCTTTTTTATGATATACTGAACTTGTTCAGTTAAGAATTGTATTATATTATTCTAAGTAGTTTCCATATTAAAAATAGCGAGAGTTATCTTGTTGTTGTGAAGCTTTTTGAATAATATAAAAGAGATATATCAAAAACATTTAATAACTTTCAAACATTTTTAATTATGACTACAACAATGAACAAAGCAGAAATGAAGAACTTCGTAGAGAATGCAATTGCTAACGGAGCAACAGTGAAGAACTTCGCAAAATTTGCGCGAGTACAGGCTGAGCAGGCAACAGAGGAAACTCCTATTGTTACTATCCTTCAGGATGGCACAAAGGAAACAACCAACACCGCTATGCCCGGCGACTGGATTGTTACCAACCCCGGTGGCGAGCAGTATGTTGTTCCAAGCGCAAAATTCCCTAAGAAGTACGAACCGGCTCCCGAGCTTGGTGACGGTTGGTTTAAGCCTACCGGTGGTGTTCAGCGCTTCTTGGAAACAGATGAAGACCTCGTTTTCATTTGCTCTTGGGGCGAAGAACAGACTATCAAGGCCGGTGGTTTCATCAACGTTAGTTGTCTTGATGACATCTACGGCATCGCTCGTCAGGAGTTCTTTGACACTTACAAAGAGTGTGACGAGAACGGTAACTTCATTTCATAAAACGATCATCGTTTTAGAAGGTCTCTAAATTTTAGAGGCCTTTTTTTCTGCAAAAAATATCCCCAATTTTTTATTTTTTGTTGACCCGTTGAATTATGCAAGGTTGCAGAATCATAACGCTTATTTTTAGAGAACAAACCACGAACAGTTAACAAATTACTAAAAATTCCCATTGATTCCCATAATATCCCATGATATACCATAAATATAGTCAATTTTGTGATGGAGTCATAATTTGCGCAAGACATTCCTTTTTATGGATACGGTAATTAACAAGGTGGATGCCAAAGGGCGTGTTTCCTTGCCTGCCGATTACCGCGCAATTGTTAAAGATACCGGCTCTGAAATTGTTTGCTATCGCAGTCTTTCTGCTCCCTGTATTGAAGGATGTTTGGAAGATTTGCTTGATAAATTGGCTACAGATATGGAAAATTCTCTCGACTTCTTTTCTCAGGAACAAGATGACATATCCAATCTGGTTTTTGGTGATGCCAAGCGCTATCCTTTCGATTCTACCGGACGAATTATGCTTTCCGAAAAGCTCCTTAAACACGCTGAAATCAAAAGCAATGCCGTATTTGTCGGTAAAGGACGTAAATTTCAGATATGGAATCCTCAAAATTGGGAAAAAGAAGAAGCTCGCATTCGTGCAGAAGTTTTGAAAAAACGCCCTTCCCTAAAACCGGAAGGAGGCAAAGAATAATGCCGATTGATTTTCAAACGCATTTTCCGGTTATGCTTCCGCAAGTTTTGGAGACTTTGTGTCCTCAAGATGGTGGTATCTACGTTGATGCCACATTCGGTAATGGCGGATATACAGAAGCTATTCTTAACACCGCAAACTGTAAGGTTATTGCCCTTGATCGTGATCCCAATGTTTTGCCCCGAGTTAAAGAACTTCAAGCAATATATGGTGACAGACTTGAGTTTCGTGCCGGATGTTTTGGTGATTTTACCGAACTGGTTGACGAGCAGATTGATGGTGCGGTTTTTGATATTGGTGTTTCTTCAATGCAGCTTGATCAAGGTGAACGCGGATTTTCTTTTTCTAAAAATGCTCCTCTTGATATGCGGATGTCTCAGTCAGGACAAACGGCTGCTGATATTATAAATAATTTGCCGGAAAGCGAATTGGCTGACTTAATTTATCAATATGGCGAAGAACGTAAATCGCGACAAATTGCAGCTAAAATTATTGCAACACGCAAACTCAAAAAAATAGAAACAACCAAAGAGTTGGCCGAAATTATTTATTCCATTATACGCCGCAGTCCTAACTCAATTGATCCGGCAACACGCACCTTTCAGGCATTACGAATTGCCGTCAATGATGAGCTCGGCGAATTACAAAAAGGATTATCCGGAGCAACAACCCGCCTAAAATCACAAGGCCGGTTAGTGGTTGTTGACTTTCACTCATTGGAAGATCGGATTGTTAAAACCTTTTTCAAAAACAATGTTGGCAAAAACCGCCATGTTTCACGTTATGCGGTCAAGCCCCAAGAACAAGATAATGCAATTTTTAAAGAATGCTCCAAGGCTATTTTTCCCTCAGAAGAGGAAGTAAGAAAAAATAGTCGTTCACGTTCGGCAAAATTGCGTTATGCGGTAAAACAATAGCACAAATTCCAGAAAGGGTTTGGAATGAACAGTACAAAATTAGCTTCCTTGGCACTTAAGATAGCAATTCCATGTTTGCTATTTTTCAGTTATCTGGTAATGACCAATATGGTACAAGAACTTCAGGGAAAACTTAATTCAATTAATCGCGATATTGAAAAAGATATTAAATCTATTCATGTACTTAAAGCTGAGTGGTCACATCTTAACAATCCGTCACGTCTGCGCAAACTTGTTTCTAAACATATTTCTTTAAATCAGATACAAGCTGAACAAATTATTAACTATTCTGCGTTACCATTCTCATATGAAAACGGCGAATCGAGAAAGATTGCCGCTCGTAAAAATATTTCTAATTATGCTGAGCACAATAAAGGACTGAAAAGACTTACAAAAGCTCAGCGTTAAACAGTTGGGCAGAAGCAAACATGATTGGGAAGTATTTTTCCAGAAAAAGCGGGAGAGGTTTCTACCTTCCCGGACAGGAAATTAAAATTGATAAAATCAGCTCTTTTCATGATTTTTCGTTTGAAAACGATTCTTTGTACATTTGTAAAAACAGAGTTATGTTTTCGGTTTTTTCCTTTATTGCCGTGTTTTTGATTATATCCTTACGTCTGTTTGACCTTTGTATTTTATCCGGATTAGAAAAAAAAGATAATACTCCTCACGGAATTTATGCCCATAATACTATTAAACGCGCAGATATTATTGATCGCAACGGAACGATTGTCGCAACGTCATTGCCGACAGTTAATCTTTATGTTAATCCGCGCAAAGTACTTAACGCTCCCAAATTAGCACATGAATTGGTGAAAATATTACCTGAGTTGGATTATGACACTACATATAAAAAGCTTACTCAAAAAAAGGGAACTTTCATTTATTTGAAAAGGAATCTTACCCCTTCACAACAATACCAAATTAATTATCTCGGTGATCCAAGTTTGGAATTTGAAGAGGGAGAAAAACGCGTTTATCCGCATAAGAATCTTTTAGCTCATATTATCGGTCGCACCGATGTTGATAATATCGGAATATCAGGTCTTGAAAAAGCTATGGATGAGCGACTGACCAATTCAAACATTCCGCTCGCATTATCAATTGATGTCGGAGTTCAAGATACCATTCGTGAATTGCTAAAAGAAGGTATGGAAAAATATAAGGCAGTCGGTGCTACGGCAATCTTAATGGACGCTAATAGTTCAGAAGTTGTTGCTATGGTTTCTTTGCCCGACTATGACCCCAATATCAACAAAGTAAACAATGAACGAGCATTATTTAATATGGCAACCAAAGGCGTATATGAGCCAGGTTCTGTTTTGAAAATATTTAATACCGCCATGTCATTAGAAAGCGGAAAAGTTAAGGTTGCCGATAAATTTGACGCAACTCAACCCCTTAAGTTGCGTTATAATACAATTAAAGATTATCGAGGAGAAAACCGTTGGTTGTCCGTGCCGGAAATTTTGGTCTATTCCTCAAATATCGGCTCAGCTCAAATGGCTCTCAAAGTTGGCGGTAACGAACAACGTAATTTTTTGGAAAAAATCGGATTTTTTGAAAATGTTGATATTGAACTGGCTGAAAAAGGGTATCCTTTGGTTCCTAAACGTTGGGGAGATACAACTGTTGCTACCGTGGCATACGGATATGGAATTTCAGTTTCGCCTCTTCATGTTATCAGCGCTTATTCTGCTGTTATCAACGGCGGTATTTATCATTCCCCGTCGATTCTTAAAAATAGTCCCAAAGCTCAAAACGGACATCGCGTGATTTCTTTTAGCACATCTAAGGCTATGCGCAAACTTATGCGATTGGTGGTTACAGATGGTTCCGGCAAACGAGCCAATGTCAAAGGATATGAAGTTGGCGGCAAGACAGGAACAGCTAATAAATTATCGGAAAATGGACGTTATGTTGATAAAAAAGTACGCACAACTTTTGTTTCTGCCTTTCCGATTTCTGATCCTAAGTATGCTCTGATTGTTATGTTAGACGAGCCTCAACCACTTAAGGAAACTTGGGGATTTGTTACCTCGGGTTGGAATACAGTTCCCACAGCATCTAAGATTATAAGTGCGGTTGCACCACAACTTAATCTCAAAGCAAACTATGACCTTGATGAGCTGCGGCAGATGCGAATTATTGAAGCATCTTATTAATTGATAGAAACCATTCAAAAAAATCCCCGTTTCTACAAACGAGGATTTTTTCTTATACACTACCGATATTATTTTTTAGCTTTTGTTTTTTTAACTTTTGTTTTTTTAGCTGTGGCTTTTTTAGCCGGAGCTTTTTTAGCCGGAGCTTTTTTAGTTGCACATTTTTTAGTCGTAGTTTTTTTAGTTGTTGGCTTTTTCTCTTTAACCTTTTTTTCTTTAATCGGCTTTGGTTGTGCGGATAAAATAGCTTTTTCAATATCAATCTCTGCACATAAACCAATAGTCACCGGATTTTTGGGTTTTAATACAGCACTATCTTTATGTGTGCCATTACGAATTGCTTCAATTGTCGGCTTTGTTGTACCGATAAGTTTGCAAATCTGGCTATCTTTAAGAATCGGATAATTTTTGATAACCCACAAAACTGCAGCCGGCTTATCCTGTCGTTGAGATGGAGAAAGAACTTTTTTGGCCTTAGCATTCATGGCTTTGACATTACGTTCCATCTGATTAGCCTCTAAATTTGCTTTCCCGTCAGCTTCGCAACGACGAATTTCTTCCCAAGTCAACTGACCATTATCAATCGGAGATAAACCACGAATGTTGCTAGAAACATCACCATCGGCAATTGCCTGTATTTCAAGTTCATGAATTTCACAAAAAACTGAAATTTGACGGAATGTCAAAGTGGTGTTTTCAACCAACCATACTGCGGTTGCTCTGGGCATAAGAGGTGCAGTCATTTTATTAT
>JAFTLF010000092.1 GCA_017452885.1 Alphaproteobacteria bacterium | reverse complement strand
TTTTAACAGCTATTTATGGAGAATAAATTTATAAAACGTTACCACTACCTCTTGCTTTGTTCATCATCTTATTCGCAACATGAGCGTTTTCTATACTCTGAACAGTACGACTAATTGGAGCATTTACTTCACCCTCAACATCTCTAGGTTTGCCTTTACTAACCAGCGTCCTATTAAATTCTGCCGACAAACCAAATGAAAATCCCGGAACAGAAAAGAACACAGATCCTTTTCCGCTACGCCGAGTTTTGATATTATCTCCCTCAAATCTTTCTACAACTTCCTTCATTGCTTTTCTCCATAAATAAATTTATCTCTTTTGTCTATTATCGCAAAAGCATTCTTTTTTGTCAACCGTAAAATCAACCTTTTCTATGGGTTTGTCAATAATTTTTGCTTTCTTTATGATAAATAATAATATACAATCCCTTAAAATCTACTTAATTATGCAACTAAGGCACAATTTATCATGAATCTGTTCAAATCAATTGCTACTTTTGGCGGTTTTACTTTATTGTCACGTATAACCGGATTCTTCCGTGATATGGTCTTAGCCAACTTCCTTGGTGCGGGACTTGTTTCTGACGCATTTTTTGTTGCATTTAAACTACCCAATTTGTTCCGTAGCCTCTTTGCCGAAGGTGCATTTACTTCCGCATTTGTACCTATGCTCTCGCAAAAATTGGTTGCCGAAAAAAAACAAGATGCCATTGATTTTGCGGCCAAAGCAATTTCTGTTCTTGCTTTCTTTTTGGGAATATTCGTTATCGTAATGGAATTTATTATGCCTGTAATTGTACAAATACTGGCACCAGGCTTTGTTGACGACAACGGCAAAATAGAACTAGCTACAACATTATCACGTATTACTTTTCCATTTTTATTATTCATTTCCATTGTTTCATTTCAATCTGGTGTTCTCAATTCTTTAGGTAAATTTGCCGCTCCGGCAGCTGCGCCTATCATTCTTAACTTGATGATGATTGCCTCTGTTTTTATTTTTGTACCTTTTAGTAACACTCCCGCACATGGCATTGCCTTTGGTGTTACATTTGCCGGCTTTATTGAAATTTTATGGTTAATGTTTTTTCTTCACCGCCAACAAGTTTGGCTCAAACCGGATTTCCACGTATTCAAACTCATCAAAGATACTTCTATACGTACTTTGTTCAAACGAATAACCCCAGGTGTATTAGGTGCCGGAATTTATCAAATCAACATGGTTGTAGACACTATTTTAGTTTCTTTGGTCGGCACCGGAGCAATCTCATGGTTATATTACGCCAACCGCTTACAACAATTGCCCCTTGGCGTTGTGGGGGCCGCAATCGGCGTTGCCGTGCTACCGATTCTTTCTCAACATCTAAAATCAGGTAATGACGAAGAGGCTTGTCAAATTCAAGATAAAGCCATTGAATATGGAGCCATTTTATCAATACCCGCTGCTGTTGCTTTGATTATTTTGGCAGAACCGATTATAAACATCTTATTTCAACACGGCAAATTCGGCACCTTTGAAACAATCATGACAAGTCAAGCGGTCATTGCTTATGCGATAGGGTTGCCAGCTTATGTAATGGTCAAAGCTCTGGCTCCCAACTTTTTTGCCAGAGGTGACACCAAAACACCTGTCAAATACAGCATGATTGTTTTGCTTGCCAACCTTAGTTTCGCAGTTATTTTGATGAAACCTTTCGGGCATGTCGGCATTGCCACAGCCACAACCATTGCCGCATTTGTATCATTATATCAATACTTGCGAGGACTAAAAAAACGTTGTTTTTGGAAATTTACCAAACCTCTTGGTATAAAGACAATAAAAATAATTATAGCCTCTTTAATTATGGGAGCATCTTTGCAATCTGCACAATTTGCCCTTAATTTGGCTTATACGGATTGGTTACAGCTTGCTCTATCTCCCAAAATAGGCATATTTACCCTGCTCTGTATTTTGGGTGTTGCAACTTTCACATTTGCCGCTAAAATACTAGGCATACTGGATGCTCGCGAAATTATCCGGAATATTTTCAAAAAAGGTAAAAAAGCATGCTAAAAAATAAACTGATGCAATTTTTTTCATTATTATCAAGCAAAATATCCACGGCTAAATTAACAGCATTTTTAATCAAACCGCTTGACTTCATAAAAAGGCAAATTAATACTTGGCCATAACTGGGATTATGGGGAGTCAGCATTATCGTCGTGCTTTATTATCCGCTCGGTGGTTTCCTTACTCACAACATCGATACCGATACTTCTTATGAAACATCTGTAACAAACAACCAATCTGCCGCTCTAACTACTGCCGCATATTTAATCAAACGAGAAATTAACGATAAAATTTGGACTCCTAACCTACCGTTCTTTTTTCCGGCTTATATCCTTGACAACATGCCTGCTTTTCAAAAAGGACTGACATCTTCAATCGCCAATGTAATGACTTCAATGTCAAAACGTATCCCTATCCAAAAAAACAGCCATCTGCACAAAGCTGCCGAGCTACTAAATTATCCTCCCTCGATTTGGATGTTCTCACCCCAAAACAAACTTTTACCTGCACCTTCATCCAACAGTCAATATCGTCGTGCTCGCAAATTTTTACTCAAATATAACGAAACTCTTGCCAATGGCGAAACCGTTTTTATTAAACGTCCGCAAGATTTATTATATATTTTGCAAAACATCCGTAACAACATCCAAAAAAGCGCCCATGAATTGGAAGAACATATTCGTGAAAACTCTACCGGCTTTATTGACAATAATTCAGATGACGTATTTTACTTTCAACAAGGAAAACTATACGGATATTATCTTCTGCTCAAGGCTCTGAGCGCAGACTATAAAGATATTATTGTAGCCCAAAACATTTATCAAACATGGACACATCTGCTCAAAACGCTTGAAGATGTTTCGCACATTTCCCCGTTAATCATCCGCAACGGTAATTTAAACAGCTCTATCGCACCAAATCATCTTGCTATCATGGGCTATTATACCAACCGCGCAATAATCAATCTGTATGAACTTATCAAAAATCTAGAAAAAATACCCCAATAAGGAATTATAAAACATGATAATCGAAACACAATTAACTCCGGATGACAACGTTATTAATTTTTTTGCTCCAGAACCGCTACTCCGTTCAGGAACTGCTGAATTTGCCGATACAAAATCTTTGCGCAAATCACCTTTGGCTGAAAAACTGTTTGACCTTGGCGGCATTGCTTCGCTTTTTATAAGCAATGATATGGTTTCCGTCACCAAAGAAGAAAACATCCCTTGGGATATGCTAAAACCGCAAATTATGGCAGAAATAATGGATTACTTATCTACCGGAGAAGATGTTTTGGTTGAAACATCTGATAACACCCCTGAAGATGAAATCATCGGACAAATAAAAGGCCTCCTTAATGCCAGAATTCGTCCGGCTGTCAAAAAAGACGGTGGCGACATTGAATTTAAATACTTTAAAGACGGTATCGTCTATGTTGAAATGCAAGGATCTTGCAAAGGATGTCCCTATGCTATGGTAACCCTGAAAGAAGGGGTCGAAAAAATTCTCAAAGACTACATCCCTGCCATCAAAGAAGTACGCAACATCCAAACTCCAGAATAAGAGGCAATCCTTGATAAGATATTTTTTACTTTCATTATTTTTGCTCGCAAGTATGACATCCATGTCATTTGGTGCCGAACTGCACCTCAAATCTCTCAACACGAATCAACTTCGACAAATTTATGATGTGTACAAATATCATGGTGAAAAAGACTATTTGATGATTCCCTCATACCAATATCCCGCAATATTTTTATCTCATTTTCCAAGTGACTACAATAAAATTACCGATGAAAAAGAACGCAATTCTTTATTCATCAAAATTTTGGCACCTTTGGCTCTAAAAATAAATTTAGAAATAAAAAAAGAACGCGATACCTTATTAGCTTTAAACCAAAAATTTGAAAACAAACAACCTTTAAACAACAAAGAATTAAAAACACTCGAAAATATGGCTGGCAAATACGATGTATTCACCCGTCTTAAAGGAGAAGAAAGACAGCGTTTTCTTCTCCGTGAATTACTTCTTAAAATAGATTTCATCCCCCCTTCGCTTCTTATCACCGCCGCAGCAATTGAAACCAATTGGGGAACTTCACGCATCGTCAAAGAAGGAAATTCTTTGTACAAAACGTTAGTGTGGCATACAAACAAAGGATTAAAACCGATTGGCGAATCAGAGGATGACAGCTATCGTATCAAGATATATCCTGACATCTATTCTTCTATGAAAGAATTTGCTTTGTCCATAAATTCGGAATTAAAATTTGCCGATATGCGAGATGTCCGTAAAGAATTTCTCTATCGCGAAAACATTCCTTTTGGCAACATTCTTGCCCCTTATCTGATATGGAAAAGCCCACTCAAAAACTATGCCGGAATGTTTCAATACACCCTTGCATACTACGAACTTAATATAATTGACAAATCCGCCTTGGATAGTACAATAGACCTCAACAAATTGCCTAAGAAGCTAAAGAGATTAGCTATGTAACAAAAATGTCATTAGCATTTTTTTGGTATACATATTATTATAAATCTTAGGTTAAAGTTTATGAAAAGAAGCGCCATGAATAACTCCGAGCTAAATAAACAAGATGTTCAAAACCTTGCTCACTCTCCTCAAGCTGAAGCAAAATCAGTTGTGGCACAAAAAGTAGGCGCTTATTATAATGGTCGCACTATCACCCCTAACGGCAAAAAATTGGCTGAAGATATTTTCCGTATCATGGTGCGCGATATTGAAACCAAAGTCCGACAAATCCTCGCCGACAGCTTAAAAAATTGTCGCAACCTGCCTTCGGATATTGTCAACGCCGTCATCAACGATATTGATGCGGTTGCAACTCCTTTTTTGCAATATTATTCCGATCTGAGCAACGAAGATCTAATCAAAATTCTCAATATGCCTAGTATTAATAAGCAAAAAGCTGTTGCAGGACGACTCAATCTACCCAATGAAATATCAGAATACATTGTTGAAAAATGCTCTGAAGAAGTAGTTGGTGTTCTTATTTCTAATGACACTGCTGACATACAAGAAAAAACATTTTCTTCTATTCTTACCAAATATCCGCAAAGTGAAGATATAAAAAAACGCTTAGTTTATAGAGCAGAGCTACCTACCTCAATTATCGAAAAAATAGCCAATTTTCTATCGGAAGATTTAAAAAAGCGCTTAATTCTTTCACATAATTTACCGTCTGATTTAGCATCTGACATTGTCGAAGAAGTAAAAGAGAAAACCACATTGCGCATATCCGAAGAATACAGCTCCGATAAGCAAATTGAAGAATTAGTTCATCAGCTTTATACTTCAAACCGTTTAACACCGAGTTTGGTTGTTCGTGCCATTTGCCTCGGTGATATAAAGTTCTTTGAATACGCAATTGTCTACCTGTCCAACACTCCGATACTAGAAGTTCGCAAGATTCTGTTCAATACACCGTTGGATTTCATGATTCGCAATCTGTTACGCAAAGCCTTTATTCCCAAATCAATGTTTCCGGCTGTTTTCAGCGCTCTTAAGATTATTCGTGAAATCAAATTTGATTGTTGTCGCACAGACCGCAAAACTTTTGGTCACAAAGTAATTGAGCGAATTCTTTCTTATGCTCCCAATAATGAAGAGCTAAGCGAAGAAGACATTCGTTATCTGGTTTCAAAAATCAACTAATCTTATAATTTTCTTAAACTTTTTAATCTACACTTACCCCAAAGATGGGGAGAATACGAGTGCGTAACGCCAATGACATAATTCTTAATAATTTCTTAGAATTAAGTCGGAATATCAATCAAGAACAAGATATTGCCGAACTCATCCGCAAAGTAATGACAGCAGCTTCAGAAGCGGCCACTGCTGACGGCTGTTTCTTTTTTGAAGTTTCTCCCGAAAAATATATGTCGCTTACCTATGCAAATATTAATAGCTTAAACACAACGAAACGCTTATTTGAAAATTTCAATCCTTTTCAACCGGTGTTTGTTCCTGATATTCGTAACAAAATAGCCAAGCATCCGGCAGAAGTTTGCGCTTACAATCGTGAAATCATCAATTTTCCCAATATTGCCTCATCAGGACTAGATACATCTTTAATTAGCAAATTTGACGAAGAATATAATTATTCAACAGTATCTGTTTTAGCTATACCTCTTATTGATCGCAAAAATAATCTTCTTGGCGTAGCTCAGTTCATCAATGCCAAAGATAATTCCGGCAAAATTATTGCATTTACCAATGAAATCCAAAATATTTTAATATCTATTTGCGGACTAATCACTATTTCACTGGAAGCACGTATATCCAATGCTAATTATAAACAATTACTGGAATCTTTCATTGAGGTTCTTGCCAGAGCTATTGATGCCAAATCACCTTATACCGGCAGCCATTGTCAACGAGTTCCTATCATTACTCGTTTATTAGCAACCGCTGCCGCCGAACAAACAGAAGGCCCCTTAAAAGATTTTGAACTCAATACTGACGATTGGTACGCTTTACATATTGCTTCTTGGTTACATGATTGCGGCAAAATCACCACTCCCGAATACATTGTGGACAAAGCCACTAAGTTAGAAACGATTAATAATCGCATTCATGAAATACGCAATCGTTTTGAAATTTTGCGCCGTGATGCTCATATAGCTTATTTGCAAAAACGTCTGGCCAATACCGACAGCAAAGAAAATCTTCAAGCAGAATTTGTAGCTAAGGTCAAACAATTGGAAGATGATTTTGCTTTTGTTGCCGAATGCAACAAAGGAGATATTGAACTATCCGCAAAAGAACAAAAACGACTAGATAAGATAGCTGAACAACACTATGTCCGTTATTTTAATCGCATGCTGGGATTATCTTGGGCAGAACGCAATCGTATTAAAAACACTGAGCTTTATGCACACCCTGCAGAAGAAATGCTTCTGCAAGATCGTCCCGATCAATTGGTCGATAATTATAATCGTGGAGAACTATATAATCTTAAGACTCCCCAAGGAACCATTACCAACGAAGAACGTCAAAAAATTAATGAGCATATTGAAATTACTATTAAGATGTTGGAAGCTCTTCCTTTCCCTAAAGAATTAGCCAATATCGTTGAATATGCCGGCTGTCATCACGAACGAGTTGACGGCAAAGGCTATCCGCATGGACTCACTGGAAATCAAATGTCAATTCCCGCAAAAATAATGGCCATTGCCGATGTTTTTGAAGCCTTAACCGCTCGCGATAGACCATACAAGGAACCCAAAAAACTATCCGAAGTTTTGCGTATTATGCGTTACATGAAAAACTCCGGAAATTTAGATCCTGATTTATATGAAGTATTTATCAAAAGTAAAGTTTATCTGGACTATGCCGAGCAATACATAGAAAAAACACAAATTGATGATATTAATCCGGAGGAGTTTTTGTAATGCCGCTACAAATAGAAACTATACTTTGTCGTGCCGGAAAAATGGATAATTACAGTTATATCATAACTGATGAACAAACAGGTACAACAGCGATACTTGATCCTTCTGAAGCTGCTCCGATTATAACAAAACTTGAACAGCTGAAACTTAAACCTCAATATATTTTCAATACTCATCACCATTTTGATCATACTGATGACAATCTAACGCTTAAAGAAAAATACGGAGCTCTTGTTGTTGCCAATCAACAAGACAACGCTCGTATACCCGGTTTTGATATTGGTGTTGAAAACAACAAAACATTTCTCTTGGGAAATTCCATTGCACAAATTATTGACGCTTCGGCACACACGCAAGGGCATATTTTATGGTACTTTCCGGAAGCCAAAGCCTTATTTACCGGAGATACCTTGTTTAATCTCTGTATTGGCGGATTATTTGAAGGCTCTCCTCAACAAATGTTTGCCGTTTTACAAAAAATAAAACAACTGCCGGACGACACATTATTTTACCCCGGACACGAATACACACCGCATGGCGCGCATGATGCTTTTGTTTTTAATAACCGTAATCAAGATATTCAAAACTATCTTGCCAAAGCCAAAGCAAATCTGGAACAAGGCTTACCCGCCGGACCTTTCACTTTAGCGGAAGAAAAACGTTGCAATCCTTATCTGCAAGCACAAAGTTTGAGCGATTTTAAAAAACTATTTTAATTATGACAAAATATTGGACAAAACAAGTTTGTTATGATAATATTATGTCATGAAAGCAACCTTGGAGAAGCATTATGCCCTATTTAGTATATCCGGCAACAGCCGATGGAAAAACAGAAGACAAACAAAGAGAAGTTAACGAATTAAATAGCTTCATCGCTAATCAGCCCAACGAATATAACGGCGGCATGACTCTGGTTGCAGAAAATCATGTCATGCGCGAAGCTGCCAAATACTTTAATTGCGATTTTGCCGATTCACAACTCCCTAATAATCTTGCCACAGCCCTAAACGAGCAACAAAGCTCCGCAAACGACATATTGCTTTGCACTGCTATGCCAATTGATAAAAGTAATGCTGAAGAAAATCTAAAAAACCTCATCACTGCCATCCAAGGTATAAAACTATCGAATAAATACAAAAAAACTCTCATCCCTATTGCTACCTCAGGATATGGAGTTGCCCACATGATGACATTGGCCATTGAAGGAAACAATGCCTATATTTTTGAACAATTAGGTGGCCAATCTTATGGAGAAGTAAAAAAAGATTTAGGACAAGCTTTATCTAATGCAGGCTTTACCGTTAAAGTAAATACCCAATCATTGACCGAACGTAACCGACTTGATTGTGCAACAGTAAGTAACAAAATAATTTTTGAAGCAATGCAAGCAGATTCTCTCGAAGAGTTAAATAATCGCGTTAATCAAAAATCACCTTATTTTTCAGCTGCAGATATTGACGGACAACACCGAATAGATCAGCAATTTGCCAGATTAGCACTAAAAGATATTAATGCAGGACATCGCGATGATCGCAATAACAGCGCTGACATTATTTTATTGCAAAAGTTACTCAATAAATGTTCCGGTAATCTTCAGGCTCGTATACAACTTACTGAAGATTTCTGGAACGCAGATGATAAAGTCAAATTTGTAAATGAATATCAACCATCTCAAGATGATAACAACCTACATGTTGATGACAAAGTGGACGATAATTCCTCTCCCGACAATGGTTGGAAAGATGAGGTTCGCAAAGCAGTAAACGAAGCCAATCAAACCGTCAAAACCCAATTTGATGAATACGAAGATACCGAACATCCCGAACGCTTGTGCTTTCGCAATGGTGATGACAAAATGGTTTTTTCTTCACGCAATTCAGTTGCCGTCGAAGGAGATATTCAAACATTTCGCACTTTGTGCCAAACCGCAATAAATCTGGGACATAAAGCAATTAATTTCGGAAAATTTGAAGAGCATCCGGAATATAAAGCCAGATTATATCTCGCTTGTCTTGAAAAAGATTTAAAGATGAACAATGCTCCTCAACTTGAAGAATTGAAAGAATATCCCGAATATAAAGACATCCTAAAACTTTATATTCCCAAAAAACGTCAAGAACTCGGAGCTGCACTAAAGAAAAGTGCTGCAGAATTTAACAAAGCTAACGTTGAAGCGGAAAAAGATCCGGAGTACAATCGTCTGAAAAATGAGCTTAAAAATGCTAAAAGAAGCAAAGACAAAGAAGCAATAGAACAAGCTCAAGCTGCTCTGGAAGCAAACGAATCTGCGCAAAAAGTCAAGAAAGCAACTGCCGCTTATAAAAATGCAATGAAAGCCTCTCTAAACTTCTACATTGAATATGGCAGTGAAAGCTCCAAAGCTGAAGAAACACCTGAACAACGTCGTAAAAAAGTTGAAAAACATCTGACCGAATACGATGCTCAAACTTTCTTCTCAACAGAAAGGCTTTCTAAGAAAGATCGTGAAGAAGGAAAAGAGCCGACACCTCGCACTCCTAAAAAAGAAGAAATCGAAAAATATGCGCCTTCTCAACGTATCGCTCGTGAAATTATGGGTCTTTCAAAAAGCCGATAATCTTTGTCACAACAAGCAAAAACTGGATGAACTCTAACGCCAACGTGTCTGTCGCAATGCTTCGCCAACCACCATCGTTGCGGAAACGGCAACGTTAATTGAACGAGCTTTTTCATTCATCGGAATAATCAAACGTGCATCTGCAATATTATGCACCTCTTCCGGAACACCGGCAGATTCTCTTCCCATTAAAATAATGTCATTTTCCTGAAATTCAAAATTCACATACGGCTCACTTGCATGAGTAGTCAAAAGAACAATTCGTCCGTATTTTTCAGGATGTTCTGCTCGATATTGCAAAAACGCATTCCACGAATCATGTCTACGATAATCAACCATATCCAAATAATCCATACCGGCACGACGCATTGCCTTATCATTAAAAATAAAACCACAAGGTTCTATAATATCTATCGGCAAATCAACGCAGGCACACAACCTCATCATTGTTCCGGTATTTTGCGGAATATCCGGCTGAAACAAAGCCAAACGCATTTTCTTTCCCCCTATACCCTAGCATATAGCAAAATTAATGCTTGAGATTATTGTCTAAACATTAAATAAAAAGTTTAACAAATCCCCATCCTGCACCACATACTCTTTTCCTTCGCTACGCATTTTACCGGCCTCTTTACAAGCCTGCTCACCTCCTAATTTAACATAATCATCATAAGAGATTGTTTCTGCGCGGATGAAACCGCGTTCAAAATCAGAGTGAATTATGCCGGCACATTGCGGAGCCTTAGATCCTCTAATAAAAGTCCATGCACGAACCTCTTTCGGACCGGCTGTAAAATAAGTTTGCAAACCTAAAAGATCATATCCGGCGCGGATAATTTTTGTTAAACCAGTATCCGATAACCCAAGGGCATCCAAAAATTCACGTTTTTCTTCTTCTGATTCAAGCTGAGCCACTTCTGATTCAATTCCTGCAGAAATAATCACAGCCTGAGCATTTTCAGCTTTAGCTTTTTCAAAAACCTTTTTAGAAAATTCATTACCCTGAGCCGCCGATTCTTCATCAACATTACAAACATACAAAACCGGCTTAGATGTAAGTAATTGAAGCATTTTATAAACCTTAACAGCATCTTTATTTGAATCATCCGGCTTAGCCGTACGAGCAGGTTTTCCTGCCTTAAGGGCTGCAATAATCGGCTCCATAACATTCACATTAACAATCGCTTCTTTATCACCGCCACGAGCTTTTTTCTGCGCCTGATCAAACCTTTTTTCCAAAGATTCCAAATCAGCAATCATCAATTCTGTTTCAACAATTTCAGCATCTCGAACAGGATCAACCGACCCTTCAACATGGGTAATATTTTCATTTTCAAAACAACGCAAAACATGAATTATTGCATCAACTTCCCGAATATTTGCCAAAAATTGGTTTCCTAACCCTTCACCTTTGGATGCTCCTTTAACCAAACCGGCAATATCCACAAATTCCAATTGCGTCGGCACCACAGATTTAGGTTGTACCATTTCAACCAATTTATCCAAACGCTTATCCGGAACAGCCACTCGTCCGGTGTTGGGTTCAATTGTACAAAAAGGAAAATTAGCCGCCTGAGCTGCAATTGTCTGCGTCAAGGCATTAAAAAGTGTTGATTTTCCAACATTCGGCAAACCGACAATACCACAATTAAACCCCATATTATTGCTCCTTACTTTTCTTTTGTAAATCGCCAATTTTATTTGAAAAAGCAGCGATTCCTTTTGTTACCAAAACATCAATTGTTTTAACAACAATATCAATATTTTCATTCAATAATTCTGCCTCAGACTTGCCGAAACGCGACAAAACATAATTAACAACAACTTCCCCACCGCCTTTCGGATGCCCGACTCCTATACGAATTCTATTATAATTAGACGATATTGCCGCATCTATCGATTTAAGACCATTGTGACCACCGGCACCACCACCGAGTTTAGCCTTAATTTTCCCCACCGGCAAATCCAAATCATCGTGTATAACAACAATATTTTCAGGTAAGATTTTATAAAAATGAGCGGCTTTTACAACTGCATTACCGGATAAATTCATATAAGTTTGCGGCTTGAGCAAATAAACTCTTTCTCCGCCGATTTTACCCTCGGCAATTTCCCCGTCAAACTTATCTCGAAAAGCACTAAAATTATAAGCCTGCGCCAAAGCATCTGCCACCATAAAACCGACATTATGCCTTGTACCTGCGTACTCAATTCCCGGATTACCCAAACCTACGATAAGAAACATTGAACTCTCTACAAAAATCCTAAAAATAGAATTCTCAAATTAACTACTGCAAATAAAGCAAAACTTGTACCTTACAAATAACAATTAAGGGTGATGAAAGCGGAGTGTACAAAAAAGTACATAAGCATTTCATCACCCCGCAAAATCTGTATTAGAAAGCCTAAATACGTTTTATTTACGAAGGAAGTCTACGTGCAATGGAGCATCGCTAACCGGATGGAATTGCACATCTTGGCAAGAAACTTTAATCTTTTTGCCGTCCAAAACAACTTCAATATCCGCATCATAAAAACCAACGGTATCCAAAGCTTTTTCCAATTCAACAGGATGCAAAGAAATCATAACTGTTTCTTTTTTACCGCCATAAATAACGGCAGGAACACGCCCCTCACGACGACATGCACGAGCTGCCCCCTTACCTGCTTTCTCACGCTTTTCAGCATTAAATGTAATATTTACCATAGTAAAATTCCTTTATATATATAAACACACCTATCTGGCCTCCAGGGGTGCCACAACAGGTGAGTCGACTCATACATCATTTTTTTCAGCTTTTCAAGGATTTTTTAAACAAACAAGGTCTTCGGCAACCCACCGACAAGACCTTGTAATTCCATTAACATGATTTACATACACCCTAATTGTTTAGACGTTTTCAGCTCCTTAAGCTTGTAAATCTGTTTTTTTTCATCATAACCAACCACATAGGCATTTACTCTATCACCAGATGGCTTACGAACAAAAAAACCTACATGGTTACCATACAGAAAAAACTTGCACATCCATACTCCGTTTTCAAAATTTTTAACACGAGCAACCACAACCTGCCTTTTCTGCATTCTGACCCGCCGGATAATATGAGCAATCTTAAAACCGACACAAGCAACACTTGCTACAAAAAATAAAATTAATGCGATTAATGAGTTAGTTTCCATATATAATTATTAGTGATTAGACATATTCTTAAAGAACTAATGCTTACGTAAGTTGAAAAGATTTAAGCATTATTATTCTTTTTCGTCAATCAAAACCTAAACATAAAGCAATAAAAAACCGCCAAATTTCTTTAGCGGTTTATTAAAAACGCAAAAACAATCAGATTGCGTATGCGAATAAGACAATCCATAGGAATGGAAAATTTTTAGTATACAATAGTAATACACTATTTTCCATTCCCGTAAAATTGCCTTAGATACCGGAGAAACAACTATTTTTCAAGATCCTCACCGGTTTCCTGATTGACTCTTTTGGCCGATAACCGAATTTTACCTCGATTATCTGCCCCCATACATTTAACCCAAATCGAATCACCTTCTTTATAAAACTCTGAAACAGTAGCAATACGCTCGGGTTTAATTTCAGAAATATGTACCAAGCCCTCGGTTGTCCCCAGAAAACGAACAAATGCACCAAAATCCATAACCTTGGTAACAACACCGTGATAAATCTTGCCTTCCTCCGGCTCTGCAACAATCCCCATAATCCATTCAAGGGCTGCATCACCTTCTTCTTTCTTCATGGAAGCAATTTTGACAATACCGTCATCGGATATATCAATCTTGGTATGAGTTTTTTCAACAATCTCTCGAATGACCTTACCACCGGTACCGATAACTTCACGAATTTTATCAACCGGTATCTTAATAGCAACAATCCGAGGAGCCTTATCCGATACATGCGGACGAGCTTCTGAAATTGCCTTTGCCATTTCACCCAAAATATGAATACGACCTTCATGAGCTTGCGCCAAAGCTGTCTGCATAATATCCTTGGTAATGGATGTAATTTTAATATCCATCTGCAAAGCAGTTACACCATCTTTAGTACCGGCAACTTTAAAGTCCATATCACCCAAATGATCTTCGTCACCCAGAATATCTGTTAAGACAGCAACACGACCATCGTCTTCCTTAATCAACCCCATGGCAATACCTGCAACTGGTTTTGCCAACGGAACACCGGCCGCTTGCAATGACATTGTAGTACCACAAACCGTTGCCATTGAAGATGAGCCATTAGATTCCATAATCTCCGAAACAACGCGAACCGTATAAGGAAAAGAATCCTTATCTTTCGGCATCATCGGATGAATAGCGCGCCATGCTAATTTACCATGACCGATTTCGCGACGACCCGGACTACCAATTCTTCCGCATTCACCAACGGAAAATGGCGGAAAGTTATAATTAAGCATAAAGTCTTCTTTATACTCATCCATCAAACCATCAACAATCTGAGCATCTTCTCCGGTACCCAATGTGGTAACAACCAAAGCTTGTGTTTCACCTCTGGTAAACAAAGCAGAACCATGCGCTGTCGGCAAAACATCAACCTGACACTGTATCGGGCGAACCGTCTTAGTATCACGCCCGTCAATACGATGTCCGGTTGTCAAAACCTTTTCACGAACAACTTTGTGCATCAACTGCTCAATTGCATCACCGACATAACGCATCTCAATTTCATTTTCCGGATCAATTGAAGCTTTTACTTCTTCAGATGCCTGACCAACCAAAGTACCGCGTTTAAGTTTGTCTGTTTCCTTGAAAGCTTCTTCAAACTTACTGCCAAAATCTTTTTCAATGCGAGCATACAATGCACCATATTCTTCTGGAAATTTCGGAGCTTCCCAAGCTTCTTTGCCGGCATCTTCTTTGAGTTCTTTAATCAAATTAATAACACTCTGGAAGTTCTCAAAACCGAACATAACTGCACCAAGCATTGTTTCTTCAGACAATTCTTGAGCTTCGGATTCAACCATTAAAACACCTTCTGACGTACCGGCAACAACCAACTCCAAATCAGTATCTTTAAGCTGTTCAATAGTTGGATTCAAAATATATTCACCATTCTTATACCCAACTTTAGCACCGGCAATTGGCCCCAAGAAAGGAATACCGGAAACAGCCAACGCAGCCGAAGCCGCAATCATAGATGGAATATCAGAATCTGTTTCCTGGTCATGCCCCAAAACTGTACAAATAATCTGAACTTCATTTTTGAAAGCATCTGGAAACAAAGGACGTATCGGTCGATCAATCAAGCGAGAAACCAAAACTTCACGCTCCGACGGCTTACCTTCACGTTTCATAAAGCCACCAGGCAATTTGCCGGTTGCATAATATTTTTCCTGATAATTAACTGTCAAAGGAAAGAAATCCTGATCTGCTTTCATTTCTTTTGCAGCACATACCGTTGCAATAACCTTTGTTTCACCATAAGTAACAAGTACAGCACCGGTTGCCTGTCTTGCAATTTTACCTGTTTCCAACACTAATTTACGGCCGCCCCATTCCATTTCCTTGCGGCATTCTTTAAAATCGATCATATTTCTCTACCTTTCTTATCCATATAACCTCACCTGCCCCATGCAGGATTTTCATAAAAAGAACCGCGGAAACTCATTCCCCGCAGTTCCAAAATTCAGCCTGACATTTTCATCGTCAGAAAAAGGGGCTTTTTATGAGAGCAAACAAAGTAAATTTTAACGGCGAAAAAACCTTTAGTGTACAACGACGTACATAAATTTTTTGAAACCATGTAAAATTGCTCTAAATGTCGCATAAAATGCCCCGACAAATTTATTTTCTAAGATCTAACTTTTTAATCAAATCTTGGTATCTGCTCTCAGACTTGCCTTTCAAATAGTCCAAAAGGTGACGACGACGGCTTACCTTTTTCATCAAGCCAAGACGAGAATGAGTATCTTTAGCGTGTGTTTTGAAATGCTCAATCAAATTATTGATTTCTGCTGTCCAAATAGCAATTTGAACTTCCGGAGAACCGGTATCATTCGGATTTAAACCATAAGATTTAATTAATTCTTGTTTTTTTTCATTCGAAATCGACATCTTTATTTTCCTTTTAATCAAAATTAAAAACACGAACCGGTGAAATTTTTCTCTCATCGATTCTGACAATAGCTACCAACTCATTCTCAAAAACAGCTGCCGCCTCTTGGCCGATAAAATTTTTGACATCCAACATTTTGGGCGACAAACCTTGCCCGAGCTTGAGTTTTTTAGCATCTTCCTTCCCTACGGCAATGACCGCGATGTCGCGCAGACATGTCATGACGGGAAGTAAACTCTTCAAGAGAGCTTCACCATACTCCATATTTTTTATATTTTCCAGCAAAATTTTCTGACTCAAGTCAAAATTGCCGCATTTTGTACGCCTCAACTCTTTCAAATAACCACAACTTCCAAGTTTTCGTGCAATATCGGCACCTAGAGTGCGTACATATGTGCCTTTCGAACATCTGACACGCAAACGTGCCGTCCGATTCGTTAACATCTCCAACAACTCAAGCTCATAAATTTTTATCTTACGTTCGGGAATTTGCACTTCTTCACCTTGACGCACCAAATCATAAGCCCTTTTGCCATCAATCTTAATAGCAGAATACGCCGGAGGAATTTGAATTATCTCCCCCACAAATTCTGACAATACAGCTCTTATTTCGGCTTCCGAAGGAATAACATCCGATATTGCAACAACCTGACCTTCAGTATCTAAAGTATCCGTTTCTTCTCCAAAATACAAAACAAATTCATACTCTTTTTCACCATCTGTCACATAAGGAATCAGCTTTGTAGCCTCACCAAAAGCAATCGGTAATACTCCTGTTGCAAAAGGATCAAGCGTACCACAATGTCCGTTTTTCTGAGCATTAAATAAACGACGAGTAAAGCTTACAACTTGCGTTGACCCCATACCGCGAGGCTTATCAACAACCAACCAACCGCTGATTTTATTTCCTTTTTTGTGTCTGGGCATAATTTATTATTTCAAATCTTGAGCAACTTTTGGATCGCGTAACAAACGCTCAATATCATCTACGGCTTCAAATGTTTTATCTACACGAAAATTAATTTCCGGAACATAACGCAAACTTGTCTTTGATGCTACCTGCTTACGAAAAAAATTTGCCGCCAACTGCAATCCGCCCAAAACCTCTTGTAAATAATTACCGTTAGTCGTCATAAACCAAACCGTGCAATACTTCAAATCAGGAGATACCGTTACTTTGGTAACCGTAACCAAAGTATCAATACCTTCCAAATTACGAACTTCTCCACGATCAATATAATTGACAATAATCTTACGAATTTCTTGTGCAACACGCAACTGCCGCTGCGACGGCTCTTTATTCTCGGCCATAAATTTTCTCCTTTGATAACATCTGTTATATTTATAGCGAATCTTTGTAATTTTATCAATAAAAAACAGGCTAGATACAATCTTACCTGTTTTTTTAGAGCTTTTGCACAAACTCAAGAAAGCTCAAATAATGGCTTAGATAGAAACGTTTTAAAAGCGAGAAAATTTTTTGTGTACAATAAGTACATAAATTTTCAAACTTGCCCCAATGCCTCTGAATGAGCCGTTATACGAGCCTTCCCCCTATATCATAGCCATACCACCATTGATGTTGATTGTCTGTCCCGTAATATATTGAGCTTCATCAGAAGCAAGGAAAGCAACAACATTTGCAATATCCTGAGCTTCACCAAGCTTATTAGCCGGAATTTTCTCCATTAATTTAGCTTTAACATCATCAGGCAAAACATCTGTCATCGGTGTACGAATAAAACCGGGAGCGATTGAGTTTACGGTAATACCGCGCGATCCCACTTCCTGTGCCAAACACTTATTCATTGCAATCATACCGGCCTTAGAAGCAGAATAATTAGCCTGTCCGGCATTTCCGGTAACACCCACAACAGAAGCAATACCGATAATACGACCGAAACGACGTTTCATCATACCACGAACAGCTGCTTTAGCCAATTTGAAACCGGCAGAAAGATTAACATCCAAAACCAACTGCCAGTCCTCATCACTCATACGAATAAAGAGGTTATCACGAGTCAAACCTGCATTATTTACCAAAATGTCAATACGACCTAACTTAGATTCAACTTGTTCAACCAAATTTTTAACATCATCAGCATTGGTAAGATTTGCTGTAAAAACCTCAACATTATCACCAAGCTCAGCTTTAAGTTTGAGCATTGGCTCTTCACGCATATCTGTAAGAGCTAAAATTGCACCTTGAGCATGAAGAGTGCGAGCAATCTTATCACCAATTCCTCCGGCAGCACCGGTAATCAAAGCAATTTTTCCATCTAATCTAAACATTTTATCAATTCCTTAATTTAAGGTTATTCTTTCAAACTCTTTACGAGCTCTTCAATTTCAGCAACAGAACCGACTGAAATCGCATTAATTTCACCATGACTTCTCTTGATAATACCCGAAAGTACTTTTCCGGCACCAAGTTCAAAAACTTCCGTCACATCTTGTTCCGCCATATAATCCACAGTTTCTCTCCAACGAACAGAACCGGTGACCTGTTTAATCAAATTATCAACCAGTACCTTTTCATCGCTGACAGCTTGTGCTGTTATATTAGAAATGAGCGGAATCAACGGCTTGTTTGCCTTAACTTTAGACAAAGCTTCAGCCATAACTTCAGCAGCAGGCTGCATAAGCGGACTGTGAAACGGAGCACTGACCGGAAGCTTAACACAACGTTTTGCACCAAATTCAGCAGCAATTTCTACTGCTTTTTCAATAGCTTCCATGTGTCCGGACAAGACAACTTGTCCATTAGCATTATCATTAGCTGCCACACAAACATACTTATCTTGCGCACAAGCCTCAGCCATAGCAACAACATCTTGATAAGAAACTCCGATAACAGCAGCCATCCCTCCGAGCCCGACGGGAACAGCCTTTTGCATAGCATCACCACGAGTACGGAGTAGTTTAGCAGTATCAGTCAATGAAAATACCTTTGCAGCACAGGCTGCCGAATATTCACCCAGAGAGTGACCTGCTACAAAATTTGCAAAATCTGATAATTTAACATCAAATTCTTTTTCAAGAACTCTCACCACCGCCATAGAATGAGCCATCAAAGCTGGCTGAGCGTTATATGTAAGAGTAAGATCCAATTCAGGTCCTTCGACCATAATCTTAAACAAATCCTGATGAAGCGCCTCGTTTACTTCTTCAAAGACCTGTTTTGCCGATGCGAAATTATCGGCAAGCTCTTTTCCCATGCCGACAAATTGAGATCCTTGGCCGGGGAAAACGAATGCTTTAGTCATCAATAAAAATCCTTGTTTTATTAAAACACCTTTTGAGTCTTTAGCGATTTACACCCAAAAGTCAAGTTTTAAAACTCTTTTATCTGCTGTAAAATATATGGTTTATTAAGAGAAAATTGAGAAATTAGCTCTATACTGGCGACAATTAAAAGTCTGTTCAAAGAGGCAAAAACTATGGCAAAACGCAAAAAAGAAAAATCATTTGGCACAAAATTAAGCTGCCGCCTTTTCGGTATTATTCTCATTTTATGGGTATCAAGCCTGATTATAAGCTGTCTTTTTTTTCATTCTGCCGATGCCGGATATAACCTTGCTTCATCTCTGCCAGCAAAGAATTTACTTGGTTTCTACGGTTCCCAAAATGCCGATTGGATATTAACTTGGTTTGGCATTGCTTTGCCGATATTTTTGGCAGCTCCTTTAATATGGGGTTTTGGATTTTTACGTTTACGTGAATTTGTACGCCCATGGTGGCGCTTGTTTGCCTTTGGACTGGGATCAACTTGCTTTGCCACAACATTAAGCCTGCTTAGTTCATGTTGTTCAACATTTCGCTTGGGCGGTAATATCGGCTTATTTTTCTCCCGTAATTTTATGACGTTAATTCGCCGTTTCTATATTTTTGACTATTCCCAATACATTTTAGCCATAATATTATTCTGGGTTGCTTTTGTATCATTCAATTTAGCTTGCGGACTGACTTTCGGCTCATGGATACGTCTAATCAAAAAAGTTTATTGCAAAATTGCTTTCATAAGTCGCAAATTTATCACTTTACTCATTTGGTTGGGCAGCTTATTTAACCAAGATACCTCCAAAGACAAACCCCGTACCAAAGCTTCCAAAACCAAACGCGAACCTAAAGTCCGCAAGGAACCGACCATTTCTACCAAACCAACAGAAAACACCAAAACCTCAAAACCCCGTAAAGCACCTGACGATGGTTACCAATATCCAAGTATAGAATTACTTTCCTCTGCTAAAGATAAAAACACCAACACCGTCAGTCAAAAAGAACTTGATAAAACAGCTTTTGAACTGGAGGCCGTTCTGCAAGAATTTGGCGTTAACGGCAAAATTGTCAAAGTTCGCCCCGGTCCGGTTGTTACCCTTTATGAGCTTGAACCTGCCCCCGGCACTAAAAGCGCGCGTGTTATCAGCTTGGCTGACGACATCGCTCGCTCAATGAGCGCTGTTTCTGTCCGTATTGCTGTTGTCCCCGGTTCCAATACTATCGGTATTGAATTACCAAACAAAACGCGTGAAATTGTCTATTTGCGTGATTTGCTTGAAAGTCATGATTTTGCAGATTCTAAAGCCGCTCTCACTATTACACTGGGAAAAGATATAGGCGGCAAAAACACCTATGCTGATTTAGCAAAAATGCCCCACTTACTGGTTGCCGGTACCACCGGTTCAGGAAAATCCGTTGGTGTCAATTCAATGATTATTTCTTTGCTTTACAAAATGCGACCGGAAGAATGCAAATTAATAATGATTGACCCCAAAATGCTCGAATTTACCATGTATAATGGCATTCCTCATTTATTAACTCCGGTTATTACTGACCCCGGCAAAGCTGTTGTAGGACTAAAATGGGCTGTCCGAGAAATGGAAGATCGTTATCGAGCTATGGCCAAACTCAATGTCCGTAACATCACCGGATATAATAAAAGATTAGAAGAATTACGCATGAGTGGTGAAAAAGTATCACGCACCATACAAACCGGATTCGACATGGAAACCGGCAAACCGATTTATGAAGAACAAGAGCTTGACCTCACACCGCTACCCTATATTGTCATTGTTGTTGATGAAATGGCAGACCTCATGCTGGTAGCCGGCAAAGAAGTTGAAGCAGCTATTCAACGCCTTGCTCAAATGGCTCGTGCTGCCGGTATTCACCTGATTATGTCAACCCAACGTCCCTCCGTTGATGTTATTACCGGCACAATCAAAGCCAATTTTCCAACTCGCATCAGTTTTCAGGTTACCTCAAAAATTGATAGTCGCACCATTTTGGGTGAACAAGGTGCCGAACAGTTACTTGGTATGGGTGACATGCTTTATATGCCCGCAGGACAACGTCCAAACCGTGTACACGCTCCATTTGTCAAAGACAGTGAAGTAGAGCAAATCGTTGAATTTTTAAAACAACAACGCGAACCGGAATACATTGAAGAAGTTACTGCCGGCGAACTAAATACCGGTAGTAACACAGATAAAGCTGTATTTGACAATGGTGACTTTGGCTCAGGTAGCGATAATGATTTATACCATCAAGCTGTGGAAATCGTCCGAAATGACAAAAAAGCATCCACCAGCTATGTACAACGTCGTTTACGTATAGGCTATAATCGAGCAGCTCTTTTAATTGAACGCATGGAAGAAGAGGGAATCATATCAGCTCCTGACCACGCCGGTCGCCGCGAAATACTCTAGTAATTAACAATTACCTTAATTACTCTGTATTTTTCAGATACCCCTATCACCTCAGAACGCTACTCTTTATATCACCCTCAGGTGTGAACGATAGCGAACTGATCCGAGGGTCCAAAAAACATAAAGCATTATTATGGTGGATGCTCGGGTCAAACCCGAGAATAACTATAAGAAAAAAGCTCCAAGAATCCAAAGAAAACAATTCAATTTATAATGGAACACACGTCGTTCCAGGAAACTACGGCATTTATATATTCATTTACGCCGGACAATAATCATCATGAAATCGGCCCCATTCAAACAGGGTCGATTTTTATGCTACCGAAACAGGTGGATATGACCTGCAAGCAGACAATTAAAAAACATCATCCGAAAACAGATGATGTTTTTTCTTAATATCTAAAATTCTGGAGAATGGATACAGAATTTTATAACTTGGCCGCAATTTCTTCCACTTCATAACACTCAATAAAGTCACCTTTCTGAATGTCATTATAATTTTCAAAAGAAATACCGCATTCATAGCCTTCTTTAACTTCTTTAACGTCTTCTTTGAAACGTTTAAGTTGTCCGATAGCACCATCGTGAATAACCACATTGTCACGCAACAAGCGGATTTTCGCACCACGACGAACCATACCCTCGGTAATCATGCAACCACCAACCTTACCAACACCGGTAATATTATAAACTTCTCGAATTTCTGCATAACCGAGCAGTTTTTCTTTCAATTCTGGTGAAAGCATACCCTCAAGACCTTTCTTGACATCATCCAACACATCGTAAATGATTGAGTAATATTTAATCTCAATACCATCTCGACGAGCCATGTCACGCGCTAACGGATTAGCACGAACATTAAAACCAATAACCAACGCGTGAGATGCTTTGGCCAAAGAAATATCCGATTCCGAAATCGGTCCGACTGCCGAATGCAATATCTGAACACTGACTTCGTCATTAGACAATTTGTTAATTGTTCCTTCAATAGCCTCTATCGACCCCTGAACATCTGCTTTGATAATTAATGGCAAATGTTTAACCTCGCCGGACTTAATCTTATCAAGCATTTGCTCCATTGCCGATTTTGCAGATTTAACCAATTTAGCTTCACGTTCTTTACGAATACGATAATTGGTAATTTCCTTGGCTTGGTTTTCATCATTAACAACCACAAAATCATCACCGGCAGATGGCGTGCCTTGCAAACCAAGAACCTCAACAGGTGTTGCCGGAGCGGCTTCTTGCAGTTTCTGTCCACGCTCATTAAACATAGCGCGTACACGCCCCCATTCCTTGCCGGCAATACAAATATCACCAACTCGCAACGTTCCTTTTTGAACAAGAGCAGTCACAACCGTACCACGACCTTTTTCCATTTTGGCTTCAACAACGGCACCTTCTGCCTTACGATCTGGATTAGCCTTCAAGTCCAAAATCTCAGCTTGCAACAAAATTGCATCAACCAACTTATCAATGTTAATACGTTTTTTGGCAGAAACTTCCGCACACAAACATTCTCCACCCATTTCTTCAACACCAATTCCGTGCTGTAACAATGATGTCTTAACCTTCATCGGATCAGCTCCAGGAAGATCAATTTTGTTAATAGCTACAACAATTGGCACTTCGGCCGCCTGAGCATGACGAATTGCCTCAACGGTCTGCGGCATAATACCGTCATTAGCAGCAACCACCAAAACAACAATATCCGTAACTTTAGCTCCACGAGCACGCATCTCCGAAAAAGCTTCGTGTCCGGGCGTATCAATAAATGTAATTTTATCTCCGGTCTGTACCGTAATCTGATAAGCGCCGATATGTTGCGTGATACCGCCGGCCTCTCTGGCCACAACATTAGTTTCACGTAAAGCGTCCAACAACGAAGTCTTACCATGGTCAACGTGTCCCATAACCGTAACCACCGGAGCGCGATGAATCAATTGATCCGGAGTATCTTCTTCATGAGAAATTGCCTGTTCAACATCACTTTCGGCTACACGTTTAAACTTATGCCCAAATTCTTCAACAATAATTTGCGCAGTATCGGCATCTATCGGTTGGTTAATTGTCGCCATAACTCCCAAAGACATCAATTTTTTGATAACATCGGCACTCTTTTCAGCCATACGATTGGCCAATTCCTGCACAGTAATAACCTCAGGAATAATCACCTCTTTAATAACTTTTTCCTGCGGAACAGTAACCTCAACCGGCTTAGGTTGTTTTTTCTTAAATCTGCGACGAGGACCTCCAAAACCATAATCATCGTCATCATCATCAGCGCTAATACTGTGAACATTCAGTTTGCTGCTACGACGTTGCGGCTCAAAGCTGCGCTTTGTAACTTTTTTACGCTCTTGCTCAAACACATCTTCTTTGGTAGCGGCCTTGTGAGTAGAGAACTTTTTCGCTGAAGAAAACTTATCATCATCATCATCGTCATCATCAAAATCATGTTTTTTATCTTTGATTCTAACAGAAACCTTACTCTCAGCTTCAACCAACGCCTCATTATTGCGTCTAGCTTTTTCATCCAATTCTTGAGCTTTGCGACGTTCCTCTTCTTCACGTTGGCGGCGCTCAATTTCTTCTTGCTCTTTTTGTTTCTGACGCAACAAATTTTTTTCTTCTTCCTCTGCTCGGCGTTTGTTTTCAAATTCTTTTGCTTCGGCAATCAAACGTAATTTTGCAGCTGTTTCCTCATTAATCTCAACCTTATTTTCGGTTTTAGCAGCATTGGGCATAATCACACGTTTTTTACGAACTTCAACCTGAACCACTTTTTTACCGTCACGATTTTGATTGCGAGATGAATCTCCCAGCCCTTTCAGAGTAAGGGTCGATTTGCCTGATAATGTTAATTTATTTTTTGCATTATCTTCTGTCATTATAAAATATTCTCCGTATCAATATCCAAAAATCTATTCATTCAAAAAATCAGATAATTTTTTGAGTTCTCGTTTTACCATATTGGCCATTTCGCTTTTCAAAAAAGCCGCATGCACTGTATTTTCTCGATTCAATGCCTTTTCCAACTCCTCTGTTTCAAAAACCTGAAAAACATCCATATCCTTAGACACCAACATAACTCTCTGATGTCCATCGTTTCCGGCATCCGTTGCCTCCATAACAAAGGCAACTTTTCATTTTTTTATAGCCTCCAAAACTTTATCTAATCCGCAAACAAAATTTCCTGCTTTACGCGATAAAGACACCGCCCCCAACGCATTATGACGTAAAATATTTTCCACCATTTCGGTCAAAGCAACCGCAGGTCTAACTCTCTTCTTCAGAGCTTTGGCAAACACATTGGTTTCAACAGCTTTTGCTAACAATAATTTTGAATTAGAAACATAAACCCCTTTACCCGAAAGTTTTTTCTTAAAATCAGGAATAATCTCATTATCCGGCCCCACGCAAAAACTCAAAAACTTCTCCTTTTCAAGGATATTTCCGGTAACAATACATTTGCGAGTGGTATCTGTTTTTTTCATTCAACATTCCCTACTTTGAAAACAATTTTGAAAAGATATTCAGAGTGGCTCGTTTAGCTCAAAATTCCTATACACTAAAATTTATCGCTTCCCAAACCACTCCAAACACCTATAAAATTAGTTTTCCTCAAACCAGTGCTGACGAGCAGCCATAATAATTTTATTAGCCTCTTGAACAGAAACAACATCTTCGCCAAGCATCTCAATCAGCTCATCTGTAGCCAAATCCGCCAAATCATCAACTGTTTTGATAACCTGAGAAGCCAAAGCCAATATCATATCACGATCAAGCCCTTCAATTTCCTGAAGTTTTTCATCAATACCCAACGATTTGCTTTTCTGAGCAAATTCGGCATTGCGTTTTTCAACATACTCTTTGGCACGTGACTGCAATTCTTTAGCCACATCTTCATCAAAGCCTTCAATTTCCGCCAATTCACCAAGATCTACCATGGCAATCTCATCAACATTAGAGAAACCTTCCGCAATCAACAAATGAGCAATCATTTCATCAACATCCAAGGCTTCCATAAAGCGCTGAGAACGGACTTTGTTTTCATTTGAACGACGTTCTTGTTCCTGCTCTTCTGTCAAAACATCAATATCACATCCCAACAACTGAGAAGCCAATTTAACATTCTGACCGCGACGACCGATAGCAATAGAGAATTGCTCCTGCGGTACAACAGCTTCAATACGATTATTTTCTTCATCAATAACCACTTTGCTAACTTCTGCGGGTGACAAAGCGCTGACAATATACTGAGCCTTATCTTCAGAATAGGGAACAATGTCAATTTTTTCACCTTGCAATTCGGTCACAACAGCCTGAACTCGGATACCGCGCAAACCGACACACGCACCAACAGCGTCAACCGTAACATCATCAGTCTTAACGGCAATTTTAGCCTTAGATCCCGGATCACGAGCAACACCAACAATTTTTACAATACCGTCATAAATTTCAGGAACTTCCGAAGTAAACAATTTTGCCAAAAATTCTGGACACGTACGAGATAAGAAAATCTGCGGCCCCTTATTTTCACGACGAACATCCAAAACATATGCACGAATTCGATCACCGTTTTTAAATTTTTCTCTGGGAATAATTTCATCGCGACGCAAAATTGCTTCGGTTTTACCAATATCCAAAACAACATTGCCAAACTCGATTCTCTTAACCGTGCCATTGATAATTGTTCCGATTTTCTCTTTATATTCCTCAAACTGCTTATTACGTTCAGCATCACGAACTTTTTGCATAATAACCTGCTTAGCTGTTTGAGCAGCAATGCGTCCAAAATCAATTGGCGGCAACGGGTCAATAATAAACTCTCCAACTTTAATATTGGGTTCATAAGCCTGAGCATCATCAATTCTCAGCTGTGCAGCCTCATTTTCAATTTCTGCATCATTTTCAACAACTTCACGATAACGCGACAATGCAATAGCACCCGTTTTACGATCAATTTGAGCTCTAATATCATGTTCAAAACCGTATTTTGAACGAGCCGCTTTTTGAATAGCAACTTCCATTGCTTCCAAAACATCATCTCTCTCAATATTTTTCTCTCTGGCTACAGTATCAGCAACCAAAATAATTTCGGGTCTGGGCATATTTTCAGTATTTTGCATTTTTTCCTCAAAGATTATTTAGTTAAAAGTTCAACATCCGCCTGGCTCTCCATATATTTATTAAAGAGCTCATCGGTTAAAATTAACTTGGCTTTGCCAATGGTTTCATAAGGAATACGATATTCCGCACCATCCATATCAAAAACAATCTGCTGATTTTCATCAACACTAATGATTTTACCTTTAAAACGTTTACGATTCTCAACCTCTTTCTTGGTTTCAATTTTGGCTTCATAACCGGAAAAACGTTCAAAATGTTCCAATTTTGTAAGCGGTCGATCAAGCCCTGGAGAGCTGACCTCCAGAGAATACTCACCCTCAATCGGATCTTTCTCATCCAATACAGCTGAAATTGCCCGACTGACGGTTGCACAATCATCAACAATCAAATCTTTGCGATCTTTACGCTCTATCATAATTTGCAATGTTGGATTTTTAGCACCGATAGTCATAATGCGTACAACCTCAAAACCAAGGTCTTCAATAATCGGTTCTACCAAATCCTGCACCGGATGCTTATCCGTCATAATCGATTCTCCTAACAAAAAAGCGGGGTTTTTGCCCCACTTCCTATAATAAACCATAACTATGCTTTCTATATATCATAAAAAAAATAAAAATCCAGCATTTTTTACACTTCCATAAAAAATTTGACCGGCATATGCAAATAAAGCAATTTTATACAGTCAAATGAATTTTTACCCATCTTCCAAATGCAACAACAAAGACACACTGATTAATGTCGTAATCAAAAATGGTGTTGAAACGGCAAGAAAAATAGGAACAAAACCATTAATACCAAAAGCATAAACCAATTGCGTCATAAAATAGACCAAAAAACCTGTCGTAATACCTCCAACAATCAAATACATGACCCCTCCACGACGGTTATTTGGGCGTAATGCAAAAACAGCCGCAACCAGAACCATAGCACAAAGCAACAAAGGTGAAATCAACAATGAATAATAACGCAAACGATGTCTTTGAGCGGAAAAACCTGAATGTTCATAAAAATCTATAATAGAAGGAAGCGCCCAAAAAGATATAGCCTCCGGCTCCACAAAATTTTCTTTAATTCGATCACTATCAAGCGATGTATAATAAGACATACTATTATTAGATTCTGTCGGATATCCTGCTTTAAAAACATGAACATCTTTCAGCTCAAATTGCCCTTCATGCAAGACACCGGCAAAGGCCTCTATTCGTCGGCGCGGTTGAGAACGACGATCCATTTCAATAATCGTCACTCCTCGCAACAAAAGCTCTTCTTTTTCCTGACGCAAAGATTTTGCTTGCAAAACCATAACATTATTATCGTCAATTGCTTCCCGTATCCACAACCCTTGATCAGAAAATAATACCGCATTGGGATTTTTAGTCTTCATACGATAATTCAGAGTTTCATACATATCATACATTCGCGCTGAAATAGGATTAATCAGTGTAACATTAGCCACACCAATCACAAAAACCGCAACTAAAACCGGCAGTAAAAATCCCCATATAGAAACTCCGGCCGCGCGCATAATCACAAACTCATTACTTTTGCTGAGCTTCCAAAATGTTACCATTGCTGCAATCATAACCACAAAAGGAAAAACCATCTCAATTGTTTTTGGTAGCTTAGTAAGCGCAAGCTTCATTACCAAAACAAAACCCACTTCCGGCCGGTCGGAAGTGCGACGCAACAATTCCACCACCTCAAACAGCATAACCACACTTACAACCATAAAAAGCACGGCAAAAAAATTAAATAAAATCTGGCGAGTTAAATAACGCCCCAAAATCGAAGTCGGTTTCATTTCACAAATCTTATATTATTATCTCTCACCATCCAAAGATATTCACAAAAGATGATTTAAGCAAGCTAAAAATCTGTTCTGTTATCCGAGTTTTGACAAATACCGCTCAATTGCATCAGGCAAAATAACCACGATCTGCTTCCCCGCAAATTCGGAACGTTTAGCAATTTGAATCGCCGCATAAATAGATGCCCCTGCTGATATTCCCACCGGCAAACCTTCTATTTGAGCCGTCTCTTTAGTTGTATTCAAAGCTTGCTCATTCTTAACATCAAAAACCTCATCAACTAAAGATTTATTGTATAATGGAGGCACAAAACCGGCTCCAATTCCCGAAATATCATGCAACCCTGATTGATGACCGTTCAACACCGCACTATCTTTAGGCTCAACAGCCACAACATACAAATCAGGATTCGATGTCTTAAGTGTGGATGCAATACCTGTCAATGTGCCGGATGTACCAACTCCTGCCACAAGAACATCAACTTCGCCACCGGTATCTTCCAAAATCTCAACACTTGTACCAAACCGATGCGCATCAACATTCGCATCATTGCAAAACTGATCAAAAATAATCACATTAGGATTCTTTTCCCGAAGCAAATCTGCTTTTGCTAACGCCCCTTTCATACCATCCTCTTTTGGGGTTAAAATAACTTCAGCCCCCAAATGTCGCATCAGCAAAATACGCTCTCGACTCATATTTTCCGGCATAGTAATAACAAGTTTATATCCTCGTTGCGCACAAATCGCAGCCAATGCAATACCCGTATTACCGCTGGTTGCTTCCACAAAAATTGTATCCGAACTAACTTTTCCCTGTCTTTCCAAAACTTCAACCATGTTCAACGCTGCTCTATCCTTAACGGAAAACAAAGGATTATAAAATTCGCACTTAGCTAAAATTTCTGCACCGACATGGTATTTTTTCATTAGATTATTTAATCTTAGCAACGGAGTTTTTCCCACCATCTCGGCAATCGAATTATAAATCTTTTTCATATATTTTCCTCTTAACATGTTTATAACCAGAAAAACATCTAGACCTATATACCAGTATTTTGTTATAATTACAACGGTTTAATATTTTGATAGAACAATGAAAAAACAACTGATAGCTATTTTATACATATTACCTCTGCTATTATGGAGCAATTTAACACAAGCATCCAGCTTGGATGATCTTTACCGTGACATTATGCGTTCGGACAATCAGGGGTACCTACCCTTATTTGTAAAAAACCGCAAAACGCCGGATATTCTCGGTATAGCATCTTCAACATCCGAGGTAGCTCCGCTTGAAATAAAAACGGCATCAAAAACAAACGAAAAAAGCGTCAATCTGGTTAATCACTTTCCGGAAAAAGAAGCCGCTAAAAAAGCCAAACAATTAAAATGGGAACAGACTCTTAAAGCAATAAAACAAAATCATATCACTCCAGTTGAGTTAGATGAGATACACCATCGCCTTCACTTAAATGATCCTAAAGCTATAGAAATACTCGCTTGGATGTACACTAAAGGCGTTGGCGTTCAGATTGATTATGTTGAAGCTTACAAGCTATACCGCAAAGCCGCAATGCTAAACGTTCCCCAGGCCAAAGAGAATGCCCTTTTGGTTTACAAAGCAATGAATGACAGACAACGCAAAAAAATTAAGAATTATTAACCTCTTTGATTAGTTCTTTAACAAATCCTTTCATACCGATTTGCCGAACTCTTTTCATTCGTTCGCCTGATATGATTTTTTGAATTTTCTTAACCGTTTCATCCAAATCCACATTGACAATAACATAGTCAAACTCATTCCAATGACTAATCTTGTCAAGAATAATTCCCATACGCTTTTCAATAACTTCTGGAGAATCCGTTCCTCGATTAATTAACCTGTTCCGCAATTCTTTTATTGAAGGAGGCAACAAATAAATTGTCACCACATCATCACCGGCTTTTTCACGCATCTGACGACATCCCGCCCAATCCATATCAAACAATACATCCTGTCCGACATTAATAAAACTATCAACCTCAGAACGTAAAGTTCCATAGCGAGCGCCATACTGTGAGTCAACATATTCATAAAAAGCATCTTGCTTCAAAAACTCATCATATTGCTCATCCGTTACAAAATAATAATCAACACCATCAACCTCTCCCGGACGAGGAGCGCGAGTTGTCACAGAAACAGACCACTTAATATTGCTATCTTCGGCAAGAATTCTTTTGGCAACCGTTCCCTTACCGGTTCCTGAAGGTGCTTCAATAATAAACATTGCTCCTTTACGAACTTTTTTTAATCTATTGATAATTTCATTCATAGATTCAAATCCTTCCTTGCAAATCACGCATTGATGTTTATACTCAACACATCATATTACATAAATACTTAACAAGATTTTACCACCGGAGTCAATAAATGCAATATTTCCAAAATATTTTAATTACAGGTGCTTCTAGCGGCATTGGTGAAGCTTTAGCTATACATTACGCCTCCCACGGAGTACAAAATTTATTCCTTTGCGGACGCAATGTCGAACGCCTTGATGCGGTTGCCGCCGAATGTCGCAAATATCAAACCCGAGTCTACACTCAGATTCTTGATGTTACTGATCGCGAAGCGGTAAAATTATGGATTGAAAAATGCGAAAAAACAGCACCTCTAAATCTTGTTTTTGCTAATGCCGGTGTTGCAACGTTGCAAGAAACAGATGAAAACATTTACAACACTTTTAATATCAATTTATTCGGCGTTCTCAATACAGTGCTTCCTGCTGTTGAATTATTTAAACAACGCAAAGACACCAACAAAACAATAGCCATAACCAGCTCCATAGCCGGTTATCACGGATTAATGACTTGTCCTTCATACAGCGCCAGTAAAGCCGCTGTAAAAGCTTGGGGAGAAGCACAACGACTGGCTCTCAAACCTTACAACATCAATGTTAGTGTCATCTGCCCAGGCTTTATCCGCTCTCGCATCACCGACAAAAATACTTGTCCGATGCCTTTTTTTATGGAAGCACCTAAGGCTGCAAAAATAATTGCCGAAAGAATTGAAAAAAATGTCGGACTAATTGCCTTTCCTTGGCCCATGAGATTAGCCTCGTGGTTTGGCTCTGTTTTACCGGCACGAGTAAGTGAATTTATTTACTCCAAACTACCCTACAAAGTTTAACCTCGTATAACTTTGGTCTTTACCATATAAATCAGTAACAACAATGATGGCAGCACCATAAAAGAAGTTAACCAGAAAAATGTTTGCCACGAAACTACCGCTGCCAAAAAACCGGATGTTGCAGCAAAAACATCACGTGCTAAGCTCATAAAAGATGACAACAAAGCGTATTGAGTTGCTGTATACTCCTTATTACATAGCGACGACAAATAAGCAACAAATGCAGCGGTTCCCATTCCTGATGCAATATTATCAAGTGAAATTGTTACCATCAAAACAGACAAATCATGCCCAACATAAGCTTGCCACACAAACGACATGTTCGTAAGACCTTGAAGAATTCCACAAAACATCAACGAACGAACAATTCCATATCGATTAACTAAAGCTCCCCCAACCAATGTTCCAGCGATTGTTGCCACAACCCCGAAAAGTTTAATAATTGAAGCTATTTCAATCTTAGTAAATCCCATATCATCATAAAAAGGATAAGCCATCGGAGCCATATACGCATCTGTCATACGATAAAGAAATATAAATAATAAAATAACCAACCATTTCGGACGTTTCATAAAATCAGCCAATGGCGCAATAACCGATTTCTTCAAAAAATTAATCCCTCGCTCCCACAAATTGCGTTTTTCTTTTCGTTCTTCTGTTTCCGGCTGACGCTCCTTTTTTGCACATAAGATTGTTATTATACCGACCACCGCGCCAAGCGACATAATTTTATAAACATCTTCCCACGACATCACCGCCGCCAAAAATAAAGCTCCGGCACCGGAAAACAACGTACCTAAACGATAACCCAAAACAAAAACAGCTACTCCGGCACCTTGTTCACGATTATTAAAAGACTCAATGCGATACGCGTCTAAAACAATATCTTGTGTTGCAGAAGCCACGACCATCAAAAAAGCAAATATCGCCATATTAACAGGATTCTGTGCCGGATTCGTAATCGCCATACCCCAAATTGCCACCATCAACCAAATTTGTGCAAACAATGCCCAACCGCGACGACGACCCAGTTTACAAAACAACGGTAAACGTATTCTATCAACAATTGGCGACCACAACCACTTAAAACTATACGGCGCTTTAGCCAAAGAAAACAGACCTATTGCCGCCAACGAAACACCCGCATCCTTAAGCCACAAACTAAATGTTCCAAACACCAAAAGATAGGGAAATCCACTCGAAAAACCCAACAACACCATTGTCAGCATTCGTTTGTCTGCATAAATCTCTATCGCTTTGAGCCATTTTTGTAACATTAGCTTCTCCTTAATTGAATATAATCATAATAACAATTAGT
>JAFTLF010000011.1 GCA_017452885.1 Alphaproteobacteria bacterium | reverse complement strand
TGTGTATTTTAGAGATGCGAACTTCTTCATCATCATGTGTTGCAGAAGCCAGCCATACGCGACGCTTACCAACTTGATTCACAAATTCTTCTCGTTTTTTTTCGTCGATGGGCAAGGGTAATCCTGCATATTTCAGGTTACCTAAGCACATGGTGTTCTTGGCTCCCAAAACGTGCAGACGGTAAGCATCTTCTTCTGATTGACCTAAACAAAGCGAAAAACATCCTAAAAGTTCTTTGCTGATAAAGTCGAATTGAAGCCAACGTTTGAATGATTTGTTAGAAATGCGTCCGTTAATCAGAATCAAAGGAATATTTTTACGTTTGATTCCAGATAAAACCGCTGGCCATAATTCCGATTCAAACCACAAAGCGACATCCGGTTGCCAATGTTTAATAAAGCGAGTCGTGAAAATAGGATTGTCGATAGGAATAAATTGATGAAAAGCACGTTCCGGCAACCGTTTTTGCATAACATCAGCAGATGTTACTGTACCGGTTGTGACCATAACGTGAGCATCTTGATAAGTTTCGAGAATACGTTGAATCAGAGGCAGCATGGATACAGACTCTCCGACAGATGCGCCATGCAGCCAGATAAGCTTTCCTTCAGGACGTTTCATTGTCGGGCGACCGATGCGTTCATTAAATCGTTTAACATCTTCTTTGCCGTTTTCTTTACGCTTATTTATATACCCTTTGATAACCAACGGATAAAGAATTGTAATTAGAGTATTGTAAATTTTGATGAACATTAATGTACCTCATTATTGCGATGTTTTTTGATTTTGCCGTCGCCGGTGTCGGGAAAAATCGGTGTGAGCCCAAGTTCTTTGTCACAAGCAATGCTGATTTCATTGAGTGTGTTTTCGATTTTTACACGGTATTCTTCAAACTGCTCTTTATTGCAGTTTGCAGGTATGAACAAAGGAGCAGATAATTTGCAAACACCTTCAGAAAAGGGGAACGGTATCATCATTTTGTCCCAAGCTTTTTTGATGATGATGGATTTTTTTATGCTATATGAAGCACAAACAATCGGTTTGCCGGTTTTTTGAGCAAAATAGAGTGGAGAATTGCGCATGTGCATACGCGGCCCCCGTGGTCCGTCTGGAATAATACATATTGAAGCATTTTTTTTGAGAGCACGCATAAGACCAATAGCACCGCCGACAGCATTTTCATTGGAAGAGCCATCAATGGTGCGTATGCCAAAGCGCTCAAGAAGACCGGCAATCATACGCCCGTCACGATGCGGAGAAACAAGGGCATATAAGGAACCGCTTTTAGGTTTCCAGAAATAAGGCAACATTACGGCGCGTCCATGCCAGATAAGGAGAATGACACCATCGTTTTGGCTGGTTAATTCATAAAAACGACTAACTCCGTCTAATCTCCATTTGGTTGTGATGCCGACAAATTTTGCATAGGCATATATTACAGCCGAAATAAGCCACATTACAGGAGCCGATTGTCCGATTTTTTTGAGAGGTTTTTTGAGTAGCTTTTTGTAAAGGTTCATAGATAACTTCTTTATTTTATATCAGAAGGAATAACGCTGATACCAATGGTTTCATCATCAGTTACAACAACTTCTCCTCTGCCGATTAATATGTCATTGGCATAAATATCGACATAGTCGTTGACGTTGCGATCAAGTTCAACAACAGCTCCACGCCCAAGTTTCAGTAGTTGATGAACGCGTAAATAGGCGGTTCCGAGAGTGACAGAAACCTCAACCGAAATATCTTCGTTAGAAATTCCATTTCTGTGCGTTGCAGGCATTTTTAGTTATTTCTCCAGTTATTCATTATATTGGTTACGATTATATCTATTTTTTTTAATCTGCAAATTCTTTATTTGCACTTATTATATGATTATTTTCATTTTTTTTGTTTTAGAAGATAAATTTTCCTAAGAAGAAATTTTAAGCGGCTGATTTTAGGTGTAAGTTTGAAAAGAACGGTGATAAATTAAAAAAAATGTAGCCAAACATTGCAGAACTCTCTATGTTCTCTTATATAAGAAATAAAGTTGATTTTTATTATATGGGGTCAAGATGACTAAAAAGAATGAAAAATATCCAGTATTGCCGTTGCGTGACATTGTTGTTTATCCGAAGATGATTGTTCCGCTATTTGTCGGAAGAGATAAATCTATTCGAGCTTTGCAGGAAGTGGTTAATGGTGATCAAAATATTGTTTTGGTGACGCAAAAAGATGCTTCTGTTGAAGAGCCAAACAGCAATGATATTTATAAAGTTGGAACGCTTGGTACAGTTTTGCAACTATTGAAATTACCTGACGGTACGGTAAAAGTTTTAGTCGAGGGCTTAGAGAGAGTTAAGCTTGATAAGATATATAATGATGATTTTATGACAGCTAATATTACCGTAATGCCTGATATGCCCATTGAAGATAAGGAAACAGAAGGTGCGGCACGGGCTGTGTTGTCACAATTTGAAGAATATGTCAAGCTGTCTAAAAAGACACCGCCGGAGGTTTTGGTGGCGGTAAATCAGATTGATGATTATAGTAAATTGGCGGATACTATTGCATCTCATTTGGCTTTGAAAATTTCAGACAAGCAGGCATTGCTTGAAGGGGCTACACTGAGTGAGCGTTTTGAAAAGATTTTGGAATTTATGGATGCGGAAATTACGTTGTTGGAAGTGGAAAACAAAATCCGTAATCGCGTTAAAAAGCAAATGGAGAAAAGTCAAAAAGAATATTATCTCAACGAGCAAATGAAAGCGATTCAAAAAGAGCTCGGAGATGATGAAGATGATGAAATATCCAATTATATGAAAAGAATCGAAAAAACTAAACTGTCTAAAGAAGCTAAAGATAAAGCTTTAACAGAAGTAAAAAAGCTAAAATCTATGAGCGCAATGTCTTCAGAAGCAACAGTTGTTCGCAATTATTTGGATTGGATTTTGGATATTCCATGGAAAAAACGTTCCAAAGTTAATAAAGAATTGGATAAAGCCATGGAAATTTTGGAAGCCGATCATTATGGACTTGATAAAGTTAAAGAAAGAATCATTGAATATTTGGCCGTACAAGCTCGTGCCGACAAAGTGAAGGGACCTATTTTGTGTTTGGTCGGACCTCCGGGAGTTGGTAAAACATCTTTAGGTAAATCAATTGCTAAGGCAACCGGACGTTCGTTTGTTAGGGCATCGCTCGGAGGTATGAGGGACGAGGCAGAAATACGCGGACACCGCAGAACGTATATCGGTTCTATGCCGGGGAAAATTGTTAAAGGAATGAAAAAGGCTGGAACTTCGAATCCTTTGTTTTTGCTTGATGAAATTGATAAGCTTGGCAATGATTATCGAGGGGATCCCAGCTCGGCGCTGTTGGAAGTGCTAGATCCTGAACAGAATCAGACATTTAATGATCATTATTTGGAAGTTGATTATGATTTGTCAGATGTGATGTTTGTAACAACGGCTAATTCGTTGGATATGCCACGACCATTACTTGATCGTATGGAAATTATTCGTTTGTCCGGTTATACCGAAGATGAAAAAGTCGAAATTGCCAAAAGGCATTTAATACCCAAAATTTTTGCGGAAAATGCGGTAAAGTCAACTGAACTGAATATTACTGATGATGCCGTACGCTCGGTTATTCGTTATTATACACGTGAGGCCGGCGTGCGTAATTTGGAGCGTGAGTTGGCAACCATTGCGCGTAAGGCGGTGAAGGAAACATTATTGTCGAATAAAGCCAAGAAAATTGAGGTTACCGAGAAAAATATTGATAAATATCTTGGTGTTATCAAGTATCGTTTTGGTGAAATGGAAGAAAAAGATCATGTCGGCGTTACTACCGGACTGGCGTGGACAGAAGTCGGAGGTGATATTCTGTTTATTGAAGCAGTGGATATGCCGGGTAAAGGTATTATCAAACAAACCGGAAAACTTGGTGAAGTTATGAAAGAATCTATCGAAACAGCATATTCTGTTGTTCGTTCACATTCCAAAGAATTGGGTATTACATCAGAACTATTTGAAAAAACTGATATTCATGTTCATGTTCCTGAAGGAGCGACTCCCAAGGACGGTCCGTCAGCAGGTATTGCAATGTATACCACTTTAGTTTCGGTTTTGACCAAAATACCGGTACGCAAAGATGTAGCAATGACTGGTGAAATTACATTACAGGGTAGGGTGTTGCCAATTGGCGGACTGAAAGAGAAGTTGCTTTCAGCTTTGCGTGGCGGAATAAAAACCGTTATTATTCCCAAAGATAATGAAAAAGATTTGGCCGAAATTCCGGATAATGTGAAAAAAGGGCTGAAAATTATTCCGGTTGCGAATGTTAAAGAAGTTCTGAAAATTGCTTTGAATGGCAAAATAAAACCATTAAAAGATAAAAATTAAGCAGAAAAAAGGCGGCCTTTTTATAAGCCGCCTTTTTCATATTGCTTTTTTATATAATTATCTTACGGTTTGTCTGGTTGGGGTTGTAACCGACATTCCGGTAGCTTGTGAATGCTTTGCTCTTTCTGAATTTGCAAACGCCTGACCTTTTATTTCTTTATTGGTATCATAAATGCCTTGTTCTGTTCCTCTGAGTGCAACTTCGGCTTGTTGAGGAGTAAGAGGATTTCCATTGGGATCTTCCAACCGGTTGTCTTTATGATCTATGACATATTGTGTAACTTTATCATTATTGTATACATGAGACACCACGGTTTCCAAAATTTTTCCATCTTTACTGAATTCGGCAACGCTGTTCCAACGGTTTTGAGTACAAGTAGCGTCTCTTCCTGTTTCGTTAATGTTGCTTTTTGTTTCTGTTTCCATTTCCGGCAGATTTTTGGCAACATCGACAAAATAAACAGCTCTGCGCATCAAAGAATCTGTGTTCATTAAAGAATCAGCGCCCACAACCAAAGTGGTATCTTTGTCTGATTTTATCTTATCGGGAGTTTGAGCTTTTGCTTCTTGTGCCATTCCCAAATTCAAAACACCGGCAAGGGTGAACATTAAACCTAATTCTTTTAATCCTTTTCTGGGCTTTTTCTCGGTTTTGTTATCTTCGGCAGAGTCAATTCCTCTTAATCTATCTAAAACTGACATGGTGTTTCTCCTTTGTGAAAATTTTATAATTCTGTGTTTAATTTACTATAAAAATGCTTTTTTGTCTATATTTAATTTAACATACCTTAGTGACAAAAATTAATTTTATAAAACACACGGAAATAAACAGAATCGTTTTGGCAGATGTAAGAATCCATATAAAACATAAGATAAATGAGGTTCAAAAGCGCGGAAAACTGGGGATAACTTGTGTTTTATTCCCTAAAAATGTCTTAAAACCAGCAAAAAATGCAGAAAATTAAGGAATAAGTGTTAAATTTGTTTGACAGAGATTTTTTTTAGTGTTCAAATTTTCTTGTAAGCGGGGGAACCCCTTGTTTACATTGGTTTATAACTTAATATTAGAGGGAGTCCTCACCGTGAATAAAAATGAATTGATTGCTAGCATCGCTAGCGAAACAGGCCTTACCAAAACTGATTCTGCTAAGGCTTTGGATGCATTTGTTTCTTCTATCACCAATGCTTTGAAAAAAGGTGACGAAGTTCGTTTGGTCGGTTTTGGTACTTTTGCAGTAACCAAACGTGCTGCTTCTACCGGTCGCAATCCTCGCACCGGCGCTGCTATCAAAATTCCGGCTCGTAAACAAGCTAAATTCAAAGCAGGTAAAACTTTGCAAGACTCTGTAAACTAATATGAGTGAATAAGAGCCGAAGTAATTTCGGCTCTTATCTTTATGGAACTGCAAGTCAAAGGCGCAACCGAAGGGTTGCGCTTTTTTTATGTTAATGGTGTTTTATCAAAAAAAGTAGACAAAAAACGACACTTTTGCTATATTAATATTTGTGGAGAAACGTGATGAACATAGATTTGGCTGTGATTTTATGTTTGGCAGATGAAAAAGAGAATCAACCATTTGATGAGTATGTTGCAAAAGTGGTTGATAATTTGCTTGCGAAAAATCCGGAAGAGCGAGCTTTTTTATCTCGTTATGATATACATTATTATATTGCCGACAATCCCAATGATAAAAGTATCGCCAGAGTGGTAGATGCTGATTATTCCGATGATATGTTATTAAAAAACGGTCGACGGTTTGCAGTTGTATTTAATCGAGATCTGTTATCTCAGTTGAAAAATGAGGATAGTATGGCGTTTGTAGTCGGTCATGAACTATCTCATATTATGTATCAAAAAGGCTTTCCCCGAGTGAGGAATTTGGATCTTGATGAGGAGGTCGCTTGTGATTGTAGCTCTATTCGATTGATGAATTCAAGCGATTATAATATTTTGGATGTTGCCGCTGTAGATATGTTGTATTCCGATATAAGTTTAGATATGCGTGAAAGGATTATCAAACGTGATACTTTTATGGCAAAAGAGGGGATCTATCCGGCTGATCGCATGGGAATGAGCCGTGTGTTAAATAAAGAAATTTTTGTTAATTTGCATAAGAAACCTTGGAAAAGGGATAGTATTTTTGAAAAACAAGAACCGGATGTTTCTCAGATAGTTGAAGAATTAGGAGATATTTTTGAGCGTGGTGATAGGACTGATTTTAAAAGAGAATTAAATGATTTTTTAAGTAAAAAGACCTCTGAAGAATCTTCTAAAATGATTATGAGTATTTTGGGACGTGTTATGACAGATTTTCCATCAATTATGGAAACTCGAGCAAAAAATGGTTGTCGAAGATATTATAATCATCCGGTAAGTGTTATGAGTGATATTGTATGGGAGCAATTTGGGCGTTCCGGACAAAAATTATTACCGCCAAATTATTTGATAATTGTAAATAGATATGTAGAGAATAATCGTTAATATTTTGAACAACGAGAGAAAAAATTATGGTCTCCGATGTTGAATTGCATACAACAAATGTCATCAATAAAAGAAAAAAACAGCGGTCGAAATTAAATTTTTGCATTTTATGTAATTTTTTACTTGATTATTTATTTTTGCGAGTGTATAAGACTATTCGTAAATGCGATGGGCGCTTAGCTCAGCTGGAAGAGCATCTCGTTTACACCGAGAGGGTCGGGAGTTCGAACCTCTCAGCGCCCACCAATTAAAATACCACCCCTAAGGGTGGTTTTTTTGTTGGAAAAATCAGCAACATCTTGCTTGGCTTGAAAATTGAAATATTGAATTTTGTGATTATATGTTTTTTATATATAATACATAAAAGGAGAAAAAAGTGAAAAAAGTATTGTTAATGGCAACGATGGCTGTTATTGCTAATGTTCAGATTACAGAAGCAGCTTTTACCGGACCGAGCGGTGATGTTAATACGACTGTTGAACAGGTTAAGAAAATGCCTGATGATACCAATGTTGTATTACGTGGTTATATTGAAAAAGCTTTGGGCGATGAAAAATATGTTTTTAAGGATGATACAGGAAGTATTGTTGTGGAAATTGACGATGATGATTGGGGCGGATTGGATGTTTCGCCTAAAGATAAGGTAGAAATTCGCGGAGAAGTTGATACTCACATGATGAAACCAACTGATATTGATGTTGATACAGTCCAACTTGTTAAATAATATTATGAAAAATTCCCGCTGATAAAGCGGGAATTTTTTATTCTGCAGGTGTTCCTTCCAGAGTACAATCTTGTTTGTATTTGCATAAACGAATATTATGCCATTTGTTTGGCAAAGAAGATGTGCCTCGGCTAAGGCGACGTATAGTAATGATATAACCGACAAATACGACACTTGATGCTCCAATCCACGCAATTGGTCCGGCATAGCAAATGCCGATATATCCGAAATGTTTGGCTAAATAAACGGCGGCAAATGAGCGCATAACCAACTCTACTATACCGGCGGTCAAAGGAGTCATTGAGTCTCCCATGCCTTGTAATGTATTACGATAAATAAATATTTGTCCCAGAAATAAGTAAAATACGGTGCTTATGTTGAGATATTGTTTGGCCGCGGCAATAATTTCCTGACTGGGATTTTCTATAAAAATGCCGACCATTTCTTCACCGACAAAACGTACTAATAAAGCGATAAATAAGCTGAAAGATAAGGAAATTAATGAAGAATTGCGCACACCGGTGCGAATACGAGAGATCATGCCGGCTCCACTATTTTGAGCCGAGTATGTTGCCATGGCAATGCCTAAAGCGATCATCGGTTGCACAGCCAACTGTTCAATACGTAAGGCTGATGTGAATGCTGCAATAGTGTTGGAGCCAAAGGAATTGCAAACGCTTTGTACAAACATAAGTCCCAAAGACAATACAGAAAATTGGATTGCCATTGGTACGGCAATATTAAGGTGTTCCAACATAAAATGATAATTTAATTTCCAATCATGGCGCTGAATTCGCAACAAAGGATATTTGCGGAGCATATAAATAAGGCACATAATGGCTGAAATTGTTATTGATATGACCGTACCTAATGCCGAACCAATAACTCCGAGCTTGAAACTATATATCAACCATAAATTGAGCAATATATTGAGAATAGATGAAAATATCAGAAAATAAAGCGGTGTTTTGCTGTCACCTAAGGCACGGATAAAACCGGATAAAAGATTATAGGCGACAATCATAATAAGTCCCCCTGACAAAATTATCATGAATTTATAAGCATCAGACATTATTTCTGCAGGAACATTCATTAGCTTTAATAAGGGACGCATAAATAAAAGAAGCAAAGCTGTCATTATTGAGCTTAAGCCAAAGGCAGCAACGAGGCTGTGTGTTACTGATAGACGCACCCCATCAAAATCTTTGGCTCCAAAACGTTGAGAAGTAATAACGGTCAGACCACCGGTAAATCCCAGAGTTATAAGTATGACCACAAAATAGATTGGAGCAGATGAACCGACAGCAGCCAAAGCTTCTATGCCAATCAATCGGCCTACAATAATAATGTCAGATATTTGAAATAATTGTTGAAACAGATTGCCGATTAGTAGCGGAATCGCAAATTTTAATATCAGTCGAGTAGGATTTCCGGCTGTCATATCCTGAATCATCGTAATTTTCCCTATTTCTTATTTGAATTTATGATTTCTAAAATCATAAATATGATTTGTAAAGAGTTATTTTAAGTCATAAAATAAGAATGCTTGACAAAAACAGATGTCTGCAATAGCACTAAAATAAGAGAAATATTAGGAATGAGTATATGAAAAAGGAACTTCTGGCACCAGCAGGAGATATTGAGGCCGGATATGCTGCACTTTATTATGGTGCAGACGCTGTTTATCTTGGACTGCAACAGTTTTCAGCACGGGCAACGGCTACTAATTTTGACGAATCGTCGTTAGGAGAATTTGTTGCATATGCGCATAGTATCAAAAGAAAGGTTTTTGTTGCGGTCAATACACTGGTGCAAGAAAGTGAGCTTGAAGGATTGCTCAATATCTTGGATATTTGTGTACGAACACGAGCTGATGCCGTTATTATTCAAGATCTTGGCGTAGCAAAAATTGTGCATGAGCAATATCCGCAATTGGAAATGCATGCCAGTACGCAAATGGCCGTACACAATCGAGAAGGTGCCTTGGCATTGCAAAGACTCGGATTTAAGCGTGTGGTTGTAGCACGCGAGCTGACTTTGTCGGAAATCAAAGAAATCGCTTCTATTCCTGATTTGGATACGGAAGCTTTTGTGCATGGTGCATTATGTTATTCATATAGCGGTTTGTGTATGTTTTCTTCTATGACAACGGGCAAAAGTGCCAATCGAGGCAAATGTTTGTATCCTTGTCGTTCGGAATTTAGGGATGAAAAAGGAAGGGAAAAACATTTTTTCTCAATGAAAGATATGGCTTTAGAAAAAGATGTTTTGAAAATGCCGGTTTTATCACTCAAAATTGAAGGGCGCAAAAAAAATGCCCTTTATGTTGCTGCCGTAACAGATTATTATAGAAGAATTTTAGATAAAGGAAAAAGTGATGTTGTCCGCGCGCAAAATATTCAGCAAATATTTTCGCGTCCGTGGTGTAAATTCCATTTTAACGGTCGGGATAAAAATGTTATTGATAGAGATTTTGTCGGACATCGCGGACTTTTGATTGGTAGTTTGGAAAAAGGTAATAATCGTAATATTGTTTTCAAAACTTCTCATCAAATTGAAAAACATGACGGTATTCAGATTGATGTACCCGGAAATGAAAAACCGTTTGGTTTTTCTGTTTTGAATATGAAAGTCAACGGATGTAATGTTTATGAGGCTAAAGCCGGTGATATGGTTGAAATTGCTTTGCCTCCGCATGATTGTAAATTGGAAAAAGGGTTAAATGTTTATCTGGCATCTGCCAGTAATGTTAAGGGAGCTTATTCTTACAGCAAACCTAAGCCTCGTGAATTTCGTCCTTTGCAAAAAATAAATGTTACCGTGTTAATTGAAAATTCTCGAATTGTTGCCACGTGCGGTGAGGCTAGGGTAGAAATTGAGGGAGTATTTGAACCGGCTCAAAATATTTTTAAAGTACAAGAAGCCGTTGAAAAAGCTTTTGCCAAGACGGGGGATACTTGTTTTGTTTTGAATAAATTAGATGTTGTTAATAAAGAGGGGATGTTTGTTCCGGTTTCCTTACTTAATGAATTGCGGCGCAAACTGTATGCAGAAATTAAACCGGAGATAACAAAAGGAACGCTTCCGGTTATTGATTCTGCAATAAAAACAGATAAAATCCAATGGATTATTAAAACAGATCAACCTAAAATTCTTAAAAATATTGATTTGCAAGATGTTGTAGAAGTGATTGTCCTTTTGGATGAAAATGTTGATAGTAACGATTGGCGTTTTATTCCTAAAAACAAAGTTCGTTTGGCGTTGCCGGCTGTTTGTCGTAATATCAATGTGTTCAAAACTAATATTGCTCAATTATTGCAACAAGGGTATAAAAAGTGGGAAATTGCCAATTATTGGGGGCTGAGTGTTTTGCCATACAAAGAAATTGACCTCAGCTTTGATTATGAAATTTATATCTTTAATACGCAAGCTACAGCAATGGCCGCAAAAGCAGGAGCCTCCAGAATAACTCTTTCTCCGGAAGATATGCCTGAAAATTGGCAAAAAATAGTAAAAAGAAGTATTCTGCCGATAGTTTTGCCGGTTTATGAAGATATTGCTTTGTTTACCAGTGCCGCTTGTATACGTGATAATGCTTGTAAAGATTGCAATCGACAGAAAAAAAGAATTGTTTTGCGGCGAGGAATTGAAGAGTATGAGGCTGTTTCGGAAAATTGTCAGACAGTTATGCTTAACCGGAAATCGTGGTATATAGGAAAAACAGCATTAACAATCAAAGCCGATTTTTATCGTGTTAGTTTTGTGCATAAAGAATATACAAAGGAGCTGGCTGAAAAAATCTGGTATCAGGCTAAAAACTATATGACAATTTCAGAAACCACTACCGGAAATACAGAAAGAAAAATTTAGGGAGTTTAATATTATGAAAATATCGTACGGAATTATGTTTTGTTTTTTGTTGGTCGGTTGTGTTGTTCCTAATTATCATAGTCATCGTCAAAGTTTACCTTTAAAAGATGTATTAAATACTGAAGGAATGACTTTAGAACAGGTTCGTGGCACGGAAATTTTGGTTAATAAAAAGCCGATAGATAAAAACAGAATTATTTTTTTGGATGGAGAATATGTATTACGGATAAGTAGGGATTCTGACGATAAAATGGTAACGATTCTTGATGAAAAAGGTGAGGAACGGAAGATATTATTGCGCAGTCAATTAACCAATGATAAATGGGCGCGTCGCACAGGATTTGAAGGGGAAGATGTTTCGGCGGGATATTTGATGGTTCCGACTAACACGATTATTAATTTCAAAGAAAATGAACTGGGAAAATTTATTATAGTTTTGCCGTTTTCTTTGGTGGCAGATGTTTTGAATATGGTTATTTTGGGACCATCAACTGCTTTGATTAATCCATGGTATGAATATGTTGCCGAAATTCAGCAATAGGGTGGTTGATATTTTTTGAGAATGGTTTTGTCGGAAAACGGAGATATGCAATGAAAAAAATTTTAATTGTTGGCGGTGCCGGATATATTGGTTCACATACATTGAAGCATTTTATTGAAAATAAGTATGAATGTGTTGTGCTGGATAATTTGGTTTGCGGACACGCAGAGGCTGTTATGGGAGCTCCTTTAGAAAAAGCCGATTTGTTGGATAAATCTTCTTTGCAAAAAGTTTTTGATAAACATGATATTGAAGCGGTTGTTCATTTTGCTGCATATTCTTTGGTGGGAGAAAGTGTTGTTAATCCGCAAAAATATTATCAAAATAATGTTTCCGGCACGATTAATTTGTTGGATGTTATGTTGGAACACGGAGTTAAGAAAATTGTTTTTTCAAGTACTTGTGCTACTTATGGTAATCCGCAATATATGCCCATGGATGAAAAACATCCGCAATCGCCAATTAATCCTTATGGGCAAACTAAGCTCATAATTGAGAATATTTTTAAAGATTATGCCAAGGCCTATGGTTTGAAATATATTGCTTTGCGTTATTTTAATGCTGCAGGAGCGGCTCGGGATGGTAGTATCGGCGAAAGTCATAATCCAGAGAGTCATCTAATCCCCTTAGTTTTGAAAGCGATAAAAGGTGAGCGGGAAAATATTAAGGTTTTTGGTAATGATTATGATACACCGGATGGCACTTGTTTGCGAGATTATATCCATGTCGATGATTTGGCTGCGGCTCATCGTTTGGCTTTTGAAAAGATTGATGATTTTTGCGGAGCTATTAACTTGGGAACCGGAATTCCGACATCTGTAAAGGAAATTATTAAAGCGGCTGAAGATGTAACCGGTAAAATATGTCCCGTGGTTATGGAGGGACGAAGAGCCGGAGATCCGGCACGGTTATATGCCGACAATAAAAGGGCGCAAGAGATTCTCGGTTGGAAACCTATATATACGCAAATTGGGGATATTATTCAGACAGCATGGAATTGGGAAATTAATCGTCATTTTTAATTTCTGAAAAAATTGCTTAATTTTTTTATCTCGGTGATTAATTCTTTTTCACCGGGGACGACGTGATTTTGCATTAATATGTTGCCGTTACAAATGACTGTATCAATACAAGAACTGTCTGCCGAATAGACCATATTTGATATGAGATTGTAGTTAGGAACCAAAAAATGATTATTTAAATCAACCAATATGCAGTCGGCTAATTTACCTTCTTCTATAACACCGGCATCAAGACCAACGGCTTTAGCTCCGTTTACTGTGGCCATGGCAAAAATATCTTCAGCACAGCCGGCAGTAGCATCTCCTGATTGAATTTTTGCAGAAAGGGCGCAGGTTTTCATTTCATCAAGCATACTCAGGTTGTTATTAGAAGCCATGCTATCTGTGCCAAGGGTTAGCACACAACCGGCTTTTTGGAGTTTTTGCAACATAAACAAACCGGAAGCGAGTTTGTAGTTGGATATTGGATTGGTGCAGAGCGGAACTTTTTTACGAGCAAGCAAAGCAATATCGTTATCTGTCAAATGTACGGCATGAGCTACAATTGTTTGGGAATCCAAAGCTCCTAATTTATTCAGATATTCAATTGGTGTACAGCCGTGTGTTTGTAGGCAATCTTCAACTTCTTTGGCTGTTTCGGAAGCATGAAGTGTTAAATAAAAATTTTCACCTTTTGCTCGTTTTACAATATAACGGATTAAATCTTCAGAAACACTGTATACGGCATGTATCATTAAACCTTTGCGACATAATTCTTTATTGTCGTAAGGGCAGGTGATATATTTTTCGATTTTTTCTTTTTCAGCTTTGGTTTTTGCCGCATCAAACAAATCCAATCCGGTGAGGGCGGATATTGTACGTACTCCCATTTCTGTTGCGGCTTTTAGTATTTCTTGCTGTTCAAAATACATATCAAGGAAAAATACCGTGCCGGTCTTTATCATTTCTAGGATAGAAAATTTGCTTGCCAGATAAATCATATCAGGTGTTAGTTTGGCTTCTCGCGGCCAAATATCTTGGTTGAGCCATGAGAAAAGTTCTTTATCATCGCTAAGGCCGCGAAATATACTCATTCCGGCATGAGAGTGCAAATTATAGAATGCCGGCAGAATAGCTTTGTTGTGGCAATCCAATACTTGAGCGGAAAAAGTGTTCTGATTTGGAGCTATGTGAGCAAAATGACCATTCTCAATTAAAATATCGGTTATTTCACCTTGATGAGTAACGTTTTTTAAGAGTAATGACATATCAATTCTCCCGTTTTTTTAATAGATTATCTACAAAATTCGGTAGAGTTTCGCCGGCTTTGCCAACAATATGATGGTCAAAAAACAAATTGTTGGATGTAATTTCAAGATTAAACTCATAAGTATCTGCTCCGTAATATTTGGCAGTTTGTACAAAACTTGCCGTAGGAAAAACAACTCCTGAAGTGCCAACAGAAAGAAACAAATCGCAATTTCTCAACAATTTCTCAACTTTATCCATATACAAAAGTGCTTCTCCGAAAAAAACGATGTTTGGTTTCATCATACCACAAGTTTGGCATTGAGGGCAAATTGTTTCGGTGTTAATGTCGTTCCAACTTTCAAGAATATATCCGCAATTAAGGCAGACAGATTGATTAATTTGTCCGTGAATATGGTATATATTTTCGGAGCCGGCTTTTTCGTGCAAGGTATCAACATTTTGGGTTATTATACTGACTTTTGCGGATGATTCGTGTTGTAAACGAGTTAAAGATAAATGCGCCGAATTGGGCTGTGATTTGAGGATTTCCGGTTTGAGTTCGTTATAAAAATCATGAACATAGGCAGGATTGCGTTGAAAAGCCTCAATTGTGGCAACATCTTCAACCCTATGGTTATTCCATAATCCGTTAGAACTGCGAAAAGTGGCTAATCCGGATTCTGCAGAAATGCCGGCTCCTGTTAGGACAACAATGTTTTGATATTTATTCATATTTTTGTCCATCTACAAATTTTTATATATTTTACGGATAATTTGCTAATTTTTGATGAATAGAGCAAAATAATTGATTATACTCGTAATGAATTTGTAAGGATTAAAAAATGAAATTTTTGCTTCTTTCTTGTTGTGCACCTTGTTCTTGTGCCGTGATTAAAACTTTGGCCGAAAAAGCTGAGGATTTTGAAGTGGTGTTTTATAACCCCAATGTTGTTCCTTTGTCCGAATATAAAAAACGTTGTAATGAAAATCGGCGAATTTGTGAAGTTTATGATATTCCTTTTATTGAGTTGGAATATGATCATGAAAAATGGAACAAACAAATTGCCGGATTAGAACAAGAACCGGAACGGGGCAGGCGATGTGAAGTATGTTTTTATATGCGTCTTAAAAATGTTATGGAATACGCTAAAATGCGAGGTATTACGCATGTTGCATCAGTTCTTGGCGTATCTCGTTATAAAGATTTGGCGCAAGTAAACCGTGCAGCATATAAAGCAGCCGATGAAACCGGTGTAAAATATCTTGAAATTGAAGGGCGTAAAGGGGGTATGCAAGAATTGCGCTGTCACCTGATTAAAGATTTTGATTTATATAATCAACGTTATTGCGGTTGTCAGTTTAGTATGTCAGAAAAAACGCAATAATAATTTTTGTATCCAACGAGGAAGTTTGCCGGCGGCACGAAAACGTACAGCAATTCTATCGATGTTGTATTCCGCACAAATGCCAATACGATGATGTCCGTCATCAACACAGTCTTTTATGCCCAAACGACGACAAATCATGATGTCTATTGGGTATTTGTCATCATATCCTTTTTTTAGAGAATCAATTAGTTGGTTGTAGCGAGAAATGCGTTGTTCATCAGAAATTTGCCAACGTTTAGAAATTTTATATGCGTTGTCAGCGTTGCGAAAACCACGTTCGATTTTAAGCTCGCGAAGCTTGGTTAAACTCGTATGATAATTATTACTGCTTGTAAATTTATATTTTTGGCGCAAAGGCTTAATGAATATGGCAGGAAGGTTCCAACCGGAAATCGTAGGTTTGAAGTATATGCGAACCGGAATGTAGGCAGTCTGATTATTGATAGCTTGCGTTAAGGTTTTGCGCCCTTTAATCAGACAATCAGGAGCTCCTTGTTGAATAAGTATCGCCACTTCATCTTTGGTGTTTGTCAAAAATTTTGCGGACGCATCTTCCAGTGAGATAATATCTTGCGGATCAATAAAATAAAGCTCGGATGAACAGCCTAATAAAGTTGACATCATTCTAGTATCCAAATAAATTAAAGCACGAAGTGTACTATATAAAATTTTAGAAAAATTGCAAATAAATTGAGGGAATATGAGGATAGATTTTTGGAAAAAATGGTTTGAGCCTAAAGCTTTTAACAGCGGATTCTTGCCTGAATCCGGCGGACACAAAGTGTTTTTTGCTGAATATGGTAATCCACAAGGAAAGCCGATTTTGCTTTTTCACGGCGGACCGGGAGGCAGTTTTAAAAGTAAACATGTTACATTTGCAAATCTAAAAAAATATCGTGTTATCGGTTTTGATCAACGAGGGTGCGGTAAATCGCTTCCTTTAGGAGAAATGCGTAATAATAATACTGAAGAGCTATTGAAAGATGCACAAAGGTTATTAGATTATCTGCATATTACGGACAAGGTGATTATTAGGGGAGGATCATGGGGTTCGACTTTGGCTTTATTATTCGCCGAAACATATCCAGATAGAGTAGAAAAATTATTGTTATCTCAAATCTTTTTGGCCGACAGCATATCTAAAAATTGGGAATTTGAGGGTATGAAAATGTTTTATCCCGAATTTGTTGAGGAGTTGGAATACAAAGCTAAAGGTAGAGGTGTGCACAAGCATTTTGCGCAAATGATAAATTCGCACAATCCAGAAAAACAATTGGAAGCGGCCAATTTATATGGTTCTTATGAACGATTGTGTGGCTCACTTGAGCCTCATTGGGGACAAATGACTGAGCTAAGCGAAAACGAGTTGGCTTCACAAAAAATCTATATGAATTATGCTGTGCAAAACTTTATGTTAAAAGACTTGCAAATTATAAAAAATATTGCTAGTATCCCGAACATACCAGTAATAATTGTTCATAATAGATTAGATTTTGTTTGTCCCGTATATGGGGCTTATATGATAAGTAAGCTTATACCCGGTTCTAAATTAGTGATTGTACCTGATCGTGGGCATGTCAGTGCCTTGATGTACAAAACTATGAACAAAATATTTGCAGAGGAACTCTAACGTTGAAAAAAGACTTTTATATTTTCCGGCACGGGCAGAGCTCGTACAATTTGGCCGGTCGCACTCAAGGAAGAACAAACGATTCGGTCTTGACCGAACTTGGGCGCGAACAGGCTAGGGAAGTCGGCGAGAAATTAAAGCCTCGCGGTATAGAGGTTATTATTACTTCTCCGCTGGAAAGAGCTAAAGAAACCGCAAAATTGGCAAACTTGGCATTGAATGTGCCGGTTTTGACCGATGAGCGTTTTATTGAAGTGAATGTCGGCGAAATTGAGGGTATGCATTATACTGAAATTCAAGAAAAATATGGTGAGAAATACCAACAATGGCGTAGTTTGGATTGTCGCTATGAAGATATGTGTTTTGAAGGCGGCGAAACAAAAAAACAAGTACGTCAACGTGTGTTTGGCGGTTTGGAGTACTATGCAAAAAATTCTGCTTATGACGTTTTGGCGATTTCATCTCATGGAATTATGTTAAGTCAGGTTCTGATTGCGATGAAAGTCGGCGTGGTAGATGTGAAAAACGGTGCCATTCTTCATATAAGTTATGAAGATGACGTGTGGAAGGTTGTAGAATGGTTGTAAATAATGAAATTGAGTTGGCTGTTCAAGTTGAACAAGCCAATTTTATTATGCTTTCATTATATCGCGAATATTCGAAACGTTTGCTAAAAAATAAGTACAACGTGTATTATGAAAAGCAAATGCAACTGATTAAACATGATTTAATGTATTTGGATAAACAACAAATGGTTACAAAGGCACAACAAATTTATGTGCCACTTTTAAAAGAAATGATGAATAAACAATAGGATATGCAATATGACAAAAGATTTTGGATTAACAGCTGAAGAGCATGAGCAGTGGTTTCAGACAAGTATTAAACCTCTGTTTGTAGACGGTAAGAACTCTGCCGAAACTCCAACGCTAGTTTTATTGACAGCACA
>JAFTLF010000091.1 GCA_017452885.1 Alphaproteobacteria bacterium | reverse complement strand
GCAATAAATGAGCCGCTAACGATTCGTTGCGGAGAACACGTCGGTATCCCTACCGGTCTTAAAATAGCCGCCGAAGCTCCTTTGTGGTTTCGTATAAATTCTCGTAGTGGCTTGGCTATAAAACATGGTATAATTACCATTGCCGGAATCATTGATACAGATTATCGAGGAGAGTGGATTGTCGGCCTGCTTAATACCAATGCCGAAAGCAGTGGCAAAGATTATACAGTCCAACCGGGAGATAAAATAGCTCAGGTTGAATTACCTTTTCCATATAAGGCAATATTCAAAGAAATCAGCAACTTAGAATTTGAAAAATTAGCAACCGAACGCAATGACAAGGGATTCGGTTCTAGCGGCCGTTAAAATAAATTGGCATAAAAAAAGAGCCGCGCTTCACAGCGAGACTCTCCACAATGGCTTAAAGAAAACAAGTAACTTGCCTAGGCAAGTTTTGTATTTTTTATCTGCCGCTTTTTGCCCCGCTTGTCTTTCTCAATGACAGCGTCTGTAGGCAACGGGTGAACCACTATCTGGCTTGGAGTGTAGAAGTGGATGTTCTTGTCAGCCATGTTGACGAGGTATCCCTTAATCTTCTTCTTTGCTCCGGTCTTTTGCTTAGGGTCTTTTACGACTGCGCTCTCGGGAGCATAAGCTGCAACGGCCATGTGCTGAGTGGTCTTGCCGTGGTAAGTAACTGTGCTCATTGTCGGGGTTCCAACGATGTCGATGTGTCTTGGTTCTGCATAAGCGTTGAACTTGTCTAACACATACTGAGCGGTAGAATTTACTTTCTTCTGCATAATTTTTTGGGTTTTAAAGATGCGGATTTATTTCCGACATCAAAGTTTAACATATTATATATAAATAACTCTCTAAGAATGTAACTATAAAAGCATATTTTAGAATTTATTGCAAGTATAAAATGACAAAAAATGTACAAAAAATAATCCCGCTTGATTAAAAGCAGGATTATCAATGGGTTATGTGATAAAAATTATTGTTGATTAATCAATGCAATTTCAACACGACGATTTTGTTCGCGTCCTTCAGCGGTTGCGTTTGATGCAATCGGGTTAGAAGAACCGAGTCCGTCAGTAATGATTCTATTTCCGTCAACACCTTTCAATCTTAAGAAATTCGAAACCGCATTGGCTCTGCGTAATGATAAAGCATTATTTATTGCGGCACTACCGGTACTATCTGTGTAACCATATACCTGAACCATGGTTTTGTTGTATTCTTTAATAACTTTGGCAATAGAATTCAAAACAGGTTGGAATCCCTGTTTAATTACGGCTTCATTGGTGTCAAAGGTGATGTTTCCGGGCATAATCAGGTAAACTCTGCCATCAAGTTGTTTAACCTGAACCCCTGTTCCGACCAATTCTGTGCGTAATTTACGAGCCTGAATATCCATATAAGCACCGCCGCCGGCTCCGGCTAAAGCGCCGATTCCTGCTCCGACTAAAGCTCCTTTTTCACCACCGGCCAAAGCGCCGATTCCTGCTCCGGCAGCAGTACCGAGAGCTGTACCCCAAGCAGTTTTTGAAACTCTGGATTCTCCTGTATAAGGATCAACAGCACAGGCAGAAAGCATAACAACTGCCAATAAAGAGCAAATAAAAGATTTATTCATAGACATTCTCCGTTAGTGGTTGTTTTCAAGTATTTTGATTCTAAAAAATAGGCAAGTCAAGCTGTTTATTTTTCATATCCGTCTAATCGTTCTTTGTTAAGCTCATATAAAGCAAAAGCTTCGCGAATAATTTGTTTGGCAGCATCAGGACCAAGAAAACGCTCAATTTTGACCTCTTTATTTTCAAGAATTTTATAGTCTTCAAAAAAGCGTCGCAAAATCCGCAGGCAATGGGGAGGAAGTTCGTCGATGGAGTGATAATGATCAAATTCCGGATCATCAACATGAACAGCAATGATTTTATCATCCGCTTCACCCTGATCAATCATTTTCATAACTCCGATTGGACGTACGCGCATCAAAGATAGCGGCAAAACCGTTTCTTGGCACAAAACCAATACGTCAAGAGGGTCATTGTCTTCACAATAACTTTGAGGAATAAATCCGTAATTGGCAGGGTAGTGTACGGCAGAATACAATATACGATCAACTTTAAGCAATCCGCTTAATTTATCCAGCTCATATTTCGTCTGAGAACCTTTGGGAACTTCAATAACTGCAGTGACAATTTCTGGAGCGTCTCTTCCGGCGCTTACGCCATGCCAAGGGTGTAACATTATCTTTTCATCCTTTTAATTAACTTTTTAGATTTACTCAAAATATCTTAATTACACCAAAAGTAAAGCACAAAAAAGGGTGCTGTTCTTATCATCCTTAGGATAATAAATTTCAGCACCCGATTGAGGGATCCCGTCATCACCAAAGAAACCCAAGAACTTTGGTATTTGTTTTATGACGGGATTTAAAAGGTACCGACGCTGCTCAATATTCATCATGGCAAATGAAAAATTTGAGTAAAGAAAGAGCTGTTTTGCAGCGTCGGTATATATCATAAGCGAAAAAAATTAAGGCTACCCAAATGGTAACGGAAATCTGCATTACTTATGTGGTTAAGCTTGAATGGAGCAGATTGCCTTAATTTAAATGGCTTAAGAGGAGACCTATTATATAATAAAAATTTTAGTGAATGAGCGTATATAAATACATTTTGGAAATTTTGTCAATAAGATTTTTCCGTTAAAAATGATTTTTTTATTTGAATTAGCAATGATATTGAAAATATTATCAAATACAACAAAGGCTTTGTTGGCTTTCGCCGCACAGGCGCAATTTTTGCTATCGCAAAACCGGCGGCACCCGCGTTCCGCCTATTGCTGGTAGTCGAACCAACGCCCGTTAGTTCAAATCCTAAGCCAACCATTCAGATATAAAAAAACCTGCACAAGGCAGGCTCTTTTATATCTGGTCGGGACTATTGGATTCGAACCAACGGCATCTTGCTCCCAAAGCAAGCGCTCTACCAGGCTGAGCTAAGTCCCGAAAACATTATTCTATATTTCCTGTACACCTAAATAAGCCAATTTTTTTTATTTTGCAAGCGTTTTTATAAAATACTTGCTTTTATATCCTAAAAACGTTTATCTTTTCTATAAAGAGGTGATAATATGAAGACATTTCAAAGAACCAAAGAAGATTTTATTTGTGAGCATTGCGGAACAGAAGTCAAAGGGGATGGTTATACCAATCATTGTCCGCATTGTCTTTATTCTAAGCACGTTGACATTAATCCCGGCGATCGTGAAGAAGATTGCGGTGGTTTGATGGAACCTGTTGATTTAGAGCTAAAGGACGGCAAGTATATTATCGTTCATCGTTGTCAAAGATGTGGGTTTGTTCGTCGCAATAAAGTAGATGAAGGGGATGACTTTAATGCGGTTATAGATTTATCTCGTAAAAAAGTAGAAACTTTGAAAGGATAAGAAAACAAGAAGCCTGCAATGCAAGCTTCTTGTGATAGATTAATTTTTTGCTTTTTTGTTGATATTGATTTTTTTCTTTTTGGTTTGCTCTGTCGGCGATTTAGGAATAGTAATGTTCAAAACTCCATTGTCATATTCAGCATCGGCATTATCAAACTCTAAATCCCAAGGCAGAGGAATTGTTCTTTTAAACATACCATAAGATATTTCTGAAAAATGACTTCCTTGCTGATTTTGTTCTTTTTGTTGCCTTTTTTCGCCGGATAAAGTTAAATACCCATCAGCAGAAATTTCCACATCAAGATTTTCCGGAGCGATTCCTGGAATTTCTGCTGAAACAGTTACTTCATTTTCTCTTTCGTTAACTTCGATTTTAGGTTCCAGTTCTTTCATTGCGGAATGCTGCGGAAAATCCAACATATTCCAAAAATAATTTATCAAATTTTTAATATCACCATGCGATTCGTTGCTTATCGGGATATTATGATTTTTATTGTGAGTTGTACTTAGTTGATTATCCATAACCATTCTCCTCATATCAGATGTTGACCATCATTGATATAAGCGCATTCATATAATGATTAAAGCTGATATTTCGGCGAGAAATTATTCTTCAAACTCTTGCGATAAAACAATTCCCTTAAGCTCGCGTTTCTTTTGCCATTTTTGCTTGGCATATTGTTGCATATCCGCGATAGTATCCGTTTCATCAACGATTTCAGCGCCAAGAATTGTTTCAATAATATCCTCAAGAGTAACGATTCCTTGCCAGTTGCCAAACTGATCAATAACCAAGACCATATGTTTATGGTCTTTAAGCATAGAGTTTAACACATCTTCAATTTCAGCATCAGGCGAAAAACCGCACATTTGACGGGCATAAGTATCGACTATATCATCGTCCTTGGCATTATAAGAGCTTGATTTATGAATATAACCGAGAAATGTTTTCTCCAATTCATCAACAATCGGAAAACGCGAAAAAGGTGTTTCTTTCAAAAATTTATCAAATTCTTCAATGCTCATACCCGGTCTTACAACGTGTACCACCGTGCGAGGTGTCATGATATCTTTAATTTTAATTTCATCAAGTCGTACCACATTACTGATTGTTCTTGTGCGAGCCTCATTCAATACATTTGAGGCTTGTGCCATACGAGCCAAGGCTCGTATTTCGTTAGGAATGTTGGCTGCATCATTATTGTCGGAGGTAAACCAACGAGTGATACTTCCGGATAGCCAAATAAATGGCAACATAATCGCAATCATGATGTGCAAGATTACTACCATTGAAGGAATTAGTTGCTTCCAATATTTTGTGCCGATAGACTTTGGTAGGATTTCCGAAAGAACCAATATCAAAAAGGTCATAATTCCTGAAGCCCAACCAATGTATGCTTGTCCGAAAATTTCCGTAACTTGTGCGCCGACACCGGTTGCACCAACCGTATGAGCCACGGTATTTAATGACAAAATTGCCGCCAACGGGCGATCAATTTTAGCCTTAAGAAGTGATACTTTCTTAAAAAGCTTAGGATTGGTTTCTTCAAGCTGTGCTACATAAGACGGAACAATAGATAATAAAGCCGCTTCCATAACCGAACATAAAAAAGAGATTCCAATAGCTAATGATGCATAAATTATTAAAAGTAACATTTTTTTCCGTAAGTTGTTTAAACACAAAAGCTAAACTAGCAAAAAATTTATCAAAAATAAAGAATTATTATGATAGTTTTATTAAAAATGAGCAAATGGAGAATATAATGAGGCAACCTATAGCATTGGTGACTGATTTTGACGGCACTATCACTGACGATGATTTTTTTACTTTGGTTGCCAAAAAATATTTATCTCCCTTTGATTTGGCTCCTTGGAATGATTATATGAATGGTAATCTTAGCCATTTTGATGCCTTGAATAAAGTTTTTGCCAAAATTAGCATTCCCGAACAAGAGTTGATAACTTTTATCAAAACAATTACGCTTGATTCATCATTTGCAAAAACGGCAATTTATTGTTATCAAAAAGAAATTCCTCTCTATATATGCTCTGCCGGTTGTGATTATTACATCAATTTATTAATTGGAAAATTGATAAAACAAACTCATATTAATTTGATAACTAACAAAGGGGAATACACTCCTCAAACAGGGCTTATTATGCAGGCACCCTGTGATAGTATTTTTTATGACGAATACGTCGGTATATCAAAATCCGGAGTGGTAAAATATTTGCAGGATCAAGGGTATGAGGTAATATTTTGCGGAGATGGACCACCTGATGTTGCTCCTGCAAAAATTGCTCAAACGGTATTTGCCAAAAAATACTTGCGTGATAAGTGCTTAGAATATAATATAAGCATACATAAATTCAACTCATTTACAGATGTTTTGACGTATCTAAAGGAGATTTAAATGGCTTATTATTCATATCCCAATAAGCAAATAAATATTCCTTATTTGCTCAAGATCGGTGAAGGTAAATTACCTAAAATGGGACGTTATCTGGTTGATAAAAATTTTAACAATATCGCATTGTTTTGGGGAGAAGGGTTAGAAGGTGTTTTGGGCAATATTCTAACCAAAAGTTTGCAAACATACGGCATTAACGTTATTTACAAACAAGAAGTAAAATTTATCAATATTGAAGAAGTTAACAAAGTCGCATTTAATCTGCCTTATAATATTGATGCCATAGTCGGTATTGGTGGCGGCAAGGCTCTTGATTTTGCCAAATATTGCGGTTATCTGTTGAAAATCCCTTTTATTTCTGTACCAACGTCAACATCAAATGATGGTTTTTGTAGCCCCAATTGTTCTTTATTGGTTGACGGTCGCCGCAAAAGCGTCAAAGCCGGAATACCGTTTGGGGTTGTCATTGATTTAGATATTGTCAAAAGCAGTCCGCGAGTTTTTTTCTATTCCGGTTTGGGAGATATGTTGTCAAAAATAACCGCTTTGTGGGACTGGAAAAAGGCCGCACAAAAAGGTATGGCTCATTATAATGATTTTGCAGCTTTAATGGCCTATAATTCTTTAGATTTGTTGTTTATAAAACATAGCTTTGACATAAATTCAACAGAGTTCCAACGCAGTCTTACCAATTCATTGCTCATATCGGGAATTGCTATGGAAATTGCCGGTACTTCACGTCCGGCCAGCGGTAGTGAACATCTCATATCTCACGCGCTGGATGCTGTTTCCAAATATCCTCAAATGCACGGATTGCAGGTTGGGGTGTCAACGTATTTGTGTGCTTTGTTACAAAATAATTCATCAATAGAAAGTTTGCGAGAAGTCTTTTTTAAAACCGGTTTTTTTGAGTTTGTTGAGCAAAATCCGTTAAACTATTATGAATATGTGGACGCATTACGACTTGCTCCGACCATAAAGCAAGACTATTATACTGTTTTATCGGAAAAAGATATTTTTTCCCAAGCAGTAGAACTGATTGAGCAAGATGAAATACTTCGTGTTCTGATTAAAAAATCTTCATAGCCTCCTAGTTATCCGTCCTGTGGTGATTAAATTACAGCTACTGTTTTTTTATATCTGTTTAATGGGAGGAAAATGTGACGGCAGAAGCAAATATCACCACATTTTATAAATTGGAAAATGGTTATACTATCACTCGTCTTGATGTAAGAGAATGCAATTTGATTTTTCGTGACAAAAATCATGACATCGTGGCAATATTAAATGGTTGTCGCGGATACATCACTTATATAAATCCCTACAAAGGACGTAGTTTGAATAAGCAAGAAAAAGAGTTGTTGCATCGTTTTATCCGTTCTTCATCATTTCGTATTAACAATGAGGTGGCAGATTTTCTTGATTTGTCTGTGATTCGTTATGATGACGGACAGGAGGAGTATATTTCTGAAAAAGAATTAAAACACAAGTTATCTGATCGTTTTAGCTGTTACAGTCTATATGTTGGAAAATTACGAATGCATACCTTGAAAATTTCCGATTATTCCCAAAGCGGAGCATTTAATATTTCCAATGCAAAAATTAAAAAGTTAATAATCGGAAAACATTGTGATTTATCTATTGATTTGCGTGATAACAAACATATTGAGGCTGTACGTATCGGCGAAAATTTCAATGGTGGACTGAATTTATCGCGCAGTACGATAGAGAGTGTGGTTATCGCAGATAATTGTCGTTGTGATTTGACAATAACTGAAAATACTCATTGTTTTAATTTGATTGTTGCGGATATTTACAGCGGCAATCTGAATCTTCGCGATTGTTGTTTTCATAATGTTAAAATAGGTTATTATTGCTATGCAAATATCACCATGGCTCAAAATTGGGGACGACGTGACATTATAATCGGCGATTCTTTTCGCGGTAGTTTGGCTTTGGATGATGTTAATGTATATAGCCTAAAACTAGGCAGAGATTGCAAGGGAAAAATTAATATAAATGGTCAGGTTTTCGAACGTAGCGGTGGGGGAATTTATATTGACGATGATTTTGCCGGCACGTTGGATTTGCAAAATACGGCAGGAGTTGAGCGTATAGAGGTAGGTAGTCATGCTCAGGGACGATTTAACTTGCTGGGAAATAGCGGAATAAAATTTGCCATATTTGACAAGTATTTTAATGGCTATGCCGACTTTTCCGATTCTACGGTTGAATATGTAAGAGCCGATTATGGTAGTAGCGGTAATTTTATTCTTAACAAATGCGATAAATTGATACTATTGGAATTGCCACTGTATAAAAACTCAAATATTATCACCGAAAAAAAGCCGATAGAAGTTACCTCAGACAGTCGCAGTTTGTATTATCGTTTTTTACCTCATTATCTTCCGTCGGCTTATTTTTCATTATTTTATCATAAAATATGGCACAATCTGAGAGGGTTGTTTTTATAATTTTGTTTTTAGAATTGTGACATTTTTGTTACAAAAAACTTGTTATGAAAACGATTGTATGATATAAATAAATATATATACTCTGCTTCAAAAGGAGGTTATTATGATGAAAAAATCTTCCGGTCACGATACATCTTTTTTGGATAGGATAGCGGCTTCTGAGGTTACTAAAGATGATATTTTCGAAGCCTTATTTGATGCTCGTGGTTATGGCTCTGAGATTAATACGCGACACGTATTTTTTCAAGAAGTGATAATCAAATTCAACGCCTCAAAGGCTAAAGCAGTTATCAAAAATCATGTGCCGTACGAAACAGACAGCCACTATGTTGATGTTGCTTTATGGCGCTATCTTGAAATTGGTGGAGATATAAAATCTTTCGATAAAGATTTAGAAATTGCCAAAGAGAATTATGCCAAGACACATCAATTTCTTCATCGGATAGCAAAACAAAAACCTTCAGCAACAATACGTAATTAATAACAGCAAAAAAAACTCCGCCAAGCAAAAGTTTGGCGGAGTTTTTTGCATTGCAATATCTTATCAGATATTGTCTTCCATACCCAAGTTGCGATATTTAATACGAACATCATACTCACTTCCGTAGGACTGTATTAATTCATCGGCAACGGTTTGGCTTATGCCAGACAAATAAGTGTCGCGCAAAGCTTCCATCTCTTTGTCTGTCGGCATACGTTCAGCCTGAAGAATCTTTGAAGGTATAACAATAATAAATTCATCATCTTTATTAAACGTTTTTGGCATATTCAACGATTCCCTGAATAAGTCTTTTACCTGCATTGGAGATAATGAAGCCAGTTTTTGACTTTTCTTGATTGGAGCCGATGTTTTAAAGCCAATATTAAAGCGAGCCGCAACATCAGTTAATTTATCACCGTTTTCAAGGTCATGAACAATGTCATTAACCAGCTCTTGGGCGATAGCTAACTTTTCGTTGGCTTCCCACATTTTGATTATATCGCGACGAACTTTATCAATATCTTTTATACTGGCTTCTTTAATGTTTTCTACTTTTATCAGCACATATCCGTTATCAGTTTCCAGTACTTGCGAAGTTTCTCCGTCGTTATAAGAAAAAGCAGTATCTATAAAGTCAGGAGTTGCAATCAGAGATTTATTTGCAACAGCAACATTTTTGGCTGTTCCATTTTCGGTCAATCCGGAAACTTTATGAATTGTTGCGTTATATTCTTGCGCAATCTGCTCTAAAGTAGCACCGGCACCAAGCTTGTCTTCTATTTCAGCAATGACATCATTGGCTTGATCATAAGCCTTATCTCTGCGAATAGTATCAACGATTTTTGAGCGAACACTCGCTAAAGAGGTTTCTTTCTTTGGTGTTATCGAAACAACTTTCATAATGTGCCAACCAAGATCAGATTTAACCGGTCCAACAATGTCACCTTTCTTTAGAGCAAATACAGCATCACTCATATCGGCAATCAACATATCGCGACTGACATTGCCAAGCTCCGTAGAGGCTTTATCTTGTCCGGCAATATCTTGGGCAACTTTGTAAAAATCAGTTCCTTTGTCAAGCGCTGCTTTTGCTTTGTCGGCATCTTCCTGCTTGTCAAAAACCATTTGCAAAACATTGCGGTTTTCCGGAATAACATATTCATTTATATTTTCATCATAATATGCTCTGATTTCATCATCTGTCGGGATATACTTTCCGGCTAACTGATCAACAGAGAAGGTAATGAACGAAATGTCACGACTTTCAGGCTCTTCAAATTGAAGGGCAAAATCCTGATAATATTGCTCGAGTTCATCATTTGAGATAGGACGATCAATTTTCATAGCCGAAGGTTTTATTGAAATGTATTGGAAGACTTTACGTTGTCCGTCAAGTTTAGCAATATATTCATTCATAAAAGCAGGTAGAGCCAATCCGTCAATCGGAGATGCCACGAGGTGCTGTTTAATAATATCGCGACGCAAACTATCAATATATTGTTGCTCGCTCCAACCGGAAACACTAAGCATACGACGCATTTTTTCAAGATTGAATTTACCGTCGGCATCGGCAAATTCCGGTTGCAGATGAACGATTTTGCGAACTAACTCGTCACTGATGCTGACACTGTTGTCATCGGCGGCCTTGCTGATAATCGCATTAATAACGTTTTTATGAACAATTTCCAGTGTCATGCTATTTTTGATTTCATCAGATATTTCAGCATTATCGCCAAGCAAAGCTTTTGCGGTTTGAAGTTGCTGATTAAGCTGAGCATTTATTTCATCACGATAAATAACAGTGTCATCCACCTTAATTATCGGACGATTTGCATTAGCACTTCCCAGATAACCGGAAATTCCGAACAAAGACATAAACGAAAGGGCGGTAAGAACCAAAATTCCCTTTACCCAAAAACTGTCCTGAAAACTTCTAATTTTTGTAATCATCAGCCTGTATCCTATCAAAAACTGTCATAACTGTGCGAGATTATAGCAATATTCATAATTTATACAACTCTATTCAATAGTTGTTGAAAAGTTTTTTTGACTGTGCTAGAAAATGAACATGTTTTTTTGAAAAGAAAAGGAATAAATAAATGGCTCGTAAAAAACTGATTGCTGGCAACTGGAAAATGAATGGTCTTACCGCTGACGGTGTGGCTTTGGCAAAGGGTATTGCTACCGAAGTCAAGGCGTTGGGTAAACCTCAGTGTGAATTTTTGGTTTGTCCGCCGTTTACTCTACTTTCTGCAGTCAAAAAATCTTTGCGCGGAGCCAAAGTTGCATTGGGTGCGCAGGATTGTCACTTTAATGTCAAAGGCGCACACACCGGCGATATTAGCCCGTTGATGCTGACAGATTTAGGCTGTTCTTATGTTATTCTTGGTCACTCCGAGCGTCGCGCAGATCATGGCGAGTCGAATGAGCTTGTATGCAAGAAAGCTGTGGCTGCTCATCAGGCCGGTCTTAAAGCGGTTATTTGTATTGGCGAAACACTTGAGCAGAGAGATGCCGGTAAAACCATTGATGTTTGTACACAACAAATTCTAGGCTCTGTCCCAGATAATGCCACATCAGCTAATACCGTAATTGCTTATGAACCTGTTTGGGCTATTGGTACCGGCAAAACGCCCACCGCTCAAGATGTTGAAGATGTTCACGCTGCCGTTCGCAAAGTTTTGTCCAAAAAGCTTGGCAAAGGTAATGCCAATAAAATGCGCATTCTCTATGGTGGTTCGGTTAAGCCGTCTAATGCTAAAGAATTTTTATCTTTGCCTGATGTCGATGGCGCTCTCATTGGCGGTGCCAGTCTTAAGGTTGAAGACTTTATAGCTATTGCTAAAAACTCAGGTTGTTAATTTATTCAGATAGAAAAAAGGAAAAAATAATGGGTTCTGTTTTATTGGTAATTCACCTGCTTGCATGTATCTTTTTAGTTGCCGTTATTTTGCTTCAACGCTCTTCCGGCGGTGCTTTAGACGGTTTGGGCGGCGGTAGCGGAGCATCAAGCTTTCTTAATGCTCGCGGTACCGGAAATCTTTTAACGCGGACAACGGCAATTTTGGCAGTTATACTGTTTTGTACCAGTATTTCATTATCTTTGTATTACAAAGGAGTTCAACGTCAGAGCGGTTCTATTTTAGAAAATACTTCTGCTCAGACAGAACCGACTGTTCCGAGTGTTCCGCAGGCTCCGGTTGCAGGCAAATAGATGAGCAAATTTCACAACATATACAAAGGCACCTTTTCAGGAGGTGCCTTTGTCACTTTAAAATAAGACTTAATTTAAAGACAAAAAGGATAGGCAAATGTCTGAAAAAACAAAATTTATCTTCATTACCGGTGGTGTGGTTTCTTCTTTGGGTAAAGGTCTTGCATCTGCTTCTTTGGCTTCAATTTTACAAGGTTCCGGATTTAAGGTCAGAATGCGCAAATTAGACCCTTATCTTAATGTTGATCCCGGAACAATGAGTCCATATCAGCATGGTGAAGTTTTTGTTACTGATGATGGTGCGGAAACAGATTTGGATTTAGGGCATTATGAGCGTTTTTCCGGTGTTGCCTGTCATGTTACGGATAGTATTACAACCGGCAAGATTTATCAGCGTGTTATCGATAAAGAGCGCCATGGTGATTATCTGGGAGCTACCATTCAGGTTATTCCGCACGTTACCAATGAAATAAAATCTTTTATTTTATCAGATATTAGTGATGAAGATTTTGTTTTATGCGAAATCGGCGGTACGGTAGGAGATATTGAAGGACAACCTTATCTGGAGGCGATTCGCCAAGTGGCCTATGATTTGGGTCGTGACAGGGCAATGTTTATCCATGTGACATTATTACCTTATATTCCTACCGCCGGAGAACTAAAAACTAAGCCTACTCAGCATTCTGTAAAAAAATTACAAGAATATGGTATTCAGCCGGATATGTTGCTTTGTCGTTCACAAATGCAAATACCCGAAGGCGAAAAACGCAAAATAGCATTATTCTGTAATATTCGCGAAGAAAATGTCATTGCCGCGTTGGATGTAAGCAGTATTTATCAGGTGCCGCTTTCTTATGCTGCAGAGGGTATGGGTCGTCAAGTTTGCAAACATTTTGGTATTCATCTTGAGAAAGAACCCGATTTAAGCAAATGGCAAAATATCATTGAAACCATTCGTCATCCGGAAGGAGAGGTCAGAGTAGCTGTCGTCGGCAAATATACTCAGTTGCTTGAAGCCTACAAATCTTTGAACGAGGCATTGACTCACGGTGGTATAGCTAATAAATACAAAGTAAAGATAAAATGGATAGATTCCGAACTTTTGGAACAAGTTGAAAACATCGACGAACAACTAAGTGATGTTAGTGCAATTCTTGTCCCTGGCGGTTTTGGCAAACGAGGCACCGAGGGTAAAATTAATGCTATTCGTTATGCACGCGAACATAAGATTCCGTTTTTGGGTATATGTTTGGGTATGCAAATGGCTGTTATTGAAACCATGCGTAATGTGGCGGGTATCAAAACGGCCGGCACAACCGAATTTGATGCTGATTGCGAGCCTGTGGTAGGTTTGATGACCGAATGGGATAAAGAAGGGGCAAAACAAATTCGTCACAAAGACGGTGACTTGGGTGGCACTATGCGTCTTGGAGCATATTCTTGCGTTTTATCCGCGAATTCATTGGTTTGTAAAGCCTATGGTGCAGAACAAATTTCTGAACGTCATCGTCATCGTTATGAAGTAAATATAAAATATGAAGATACACTGCGTCGTGCCGGCATGAATATATCCGGTAAGTCGCCAGACGGTAAATTGCCGGAGATTGTGGAGATACCGGATCATCCGTGGTTTGTCGGAGTTCAGTTCCATCCGGAATTGAAATCAAAGCCGTTTGCTCCGTCACCATTATTTGTTTCTTTCATAAAAGCAGCTATTGATAAAAGTCGTCTAATCTGATAGCAGAAACAAAGCGTTATAGAGAGTAAGATTGATGAAAATTAAATTCTGCATATTATGCTTGTTGCTGGTGCTTTGTCCGCAAATAGTGCAAGCGGGTTTTTCCGAATATTTGCAGAGCTTAAAAAGCAATACAAGCAAAGTCTGGGATTCGAAGGAATACGACATATATATTCCTTTGTATGCTTGGCACAATCGGTTAACTTATGATAAAAAACATATAGATAAATATAACGAAAATCCTTGGGGAGTTGGCTTAGGTAAGTATTATTATGATGAAAAAGGTAATTGGCATAGTCTTTATGCTATGGCATTT
>JAFTLF010000090.1 GCA_017452885.1 Alphaproteobacteria bacterium | reverse complement strand
GAAGCAACAAACAGAACTGATTATGGCTATGCTCACTGGGGAGTTTCTCCCAACTTAGGCTGGGAGGGTTACATCGGTTCTAATAAGACTGACTATGACAACTATTGGTTCCTCTCGTCCTATATGTATGGTCGCATCGGCTACCGTTCTTATCCGACCAGTGCAGATTCGGGCTGGGGAACAGCGGGTACTTGTTCAAATGAAAGAACAAGTACGTGTACTACAACGCCTCATGAAAATCGCATGCCATATCTGGCCGTTAATTACATCATTTACACCGGAGTATATTAAATTCGGCATATTGTAATCGCAGATAACAAAAGCCGCTTTTTTCAAAGCGGCTTTATTCATAAGTAATCGGTTATAGGTTACTTATCCATGCTGGGCATTTCAGCTTCTTTAACCAAAGCCGCAATAAAGTCATCAACTTTCATAACTTCTTGCTTATCAGATCCCAAACGACGAACGGTAACTGTGCCGTTTTCTCTTTCCTTGGCTCCGACAACAGCGATTACCGGAACTTTCTGCAATGATATTTCGCGTATTTTGTAGTTGATTTTTTCATTGCGCAAATCTGCTCTGGCATACAATCCGGCTGCTTTGAGTTTTTTAGTAACTTCTTCTGCATAGCCGTCAATATCGCTGACAATAGGGCAAACCACAACTTGTTCCGGAGATAACCACAAAGGCAACTTACCGGCATGATTTTCAATCAAAATACCGAGGAAGCGCTCAATTGAACCGAACAAAGCGCGGTGCAACATGACCGGTTGATGTTTTTCACCATCTTCGCCGATATAAGAAATATCAAAACGTTGTGGCAAGTTCATGTCTACCTGAATTGTACCGCATTGCCATTCACGACCGATTGCATCACGCAAAATGAATTCCAATTTCGGACCATAAAAAGCACCTTCACCGGCATTAATTTCATATTTATAACCGTGGCTTTCCAGAGCATTTGCTAAAGCATTTTCACAAATGTCCCATATTTCATCGGAACCGATACGATAAATGCTGTCCGGACGCGTTGACAAATAAATTTTTACATCATCAAAACCAAAGTCTTTATAAATATCCAAAATCAGCTTTAATGTAGTAATACATTCTTCTTCCATCTGTTCCGGCGTGCAGAAAATATGTGCATCATCTTGGGTAAACTCACGTACACGCATCAATCCCATCAGTGAACCGGAAGCCTCATAACGGTTGACCATACCAAATTCAGCCATACGTAAAGGTAAGTCACGATAAGATTTAACCCCCTGTTTATAAACCAATAATCCTCCGGGGCAGTTCATAGGTTTAACGCAAAACATTTTTTCATCTTCAGTCTGACCGGAATAGTTGTGCGCACCATACTTGTCCCAGTGTCCGGAAGTTTCCCACAAACAACGATCCATAATACGCGGCGTAGCAACTTCGCTATAACCGTTATTTTCCTGACGTTTACGCATATATTCAATCAGCTTGCGATAAACTCGGTATCCTTTATCATGCCAAAAAACGGCTCCCGGAGCATATTCAGGCTCAAAATGGAACAAATCCATTTCCTTACCGATTTTGCGGTGATCCCGTTTCTCCGCTTCTTCCAGCATTTTGATGTAATCTTCTAAGTCTTTTCTAGAAGCCCATGCAGTTGCATAAATTCGTTGCAACATTTCTTTTGAAGAGTCTCCGCGCCAATATGCACCGGCAACTTTCATCAATTTAAAAGCATCACCGATTTTTCCGGTCGAGGGAACATGCGGACCACGACACAAATCTGTGAAATTTCCCTGTCGGTACAAAGAAATAACTTCTGTTTCCGGTAAATCTTCAATAATTTCAGCCTTATAGTGTTCTCCAAGATCTTTAAAGTATTTGATTGCCTCATTACGTGGCATAACAATACGCTCAAGCTTTTCATCACGTTTTATGATTTCGCGCATTTTTTCTTCAATCTTGGCAAAATCTTCGGTTGTAAACGGCTCTTTACGAGCAAAGTCATAATAAAAGCCATTTTCAATAGCCGGGCCGATAGTAACTTGAACATCGTTCCACAATTCTTTAACCGCCTGCGCCATAACATGTGAGCAACTATGACGGATGATGTGGAGCCCCTCTTTATCCTTGCCGGTGATGATTGTCACGGTTGCGTCGGCAGTGATAGGAGTGCTCAAATCCTGTGTTGTTCCATTAACGGTTATAGCCAAAGCGGCCTTAGCAAGAGATGAACTGATTTTATCTGCGATGTCAAACCCGTTGACCCCGCTCTCCATATCCAGAATGCTTCCATCTGGTAATTTAATCGCAACCATATTAAAATTCCTTATTATCTAAATTAACATTCTGCTATTTCGAAGTCATAAAATCAGAGGATTTTAAATACAAAAATCCTCCGGCAGCGCGACTTCAAATAACCAAAAAAACGCTGCCTGAAGCTGGTTTATTTAGTGATGAGTTCCTCATACACGGCAATAGTACTATCACACATCTTTTGTTTTGTGAAGTTGTCTTTTACATTTTTTATAGCTGCTTTACCAATTTTATTTTTTTCTTTTTCTGGCAAATCAAGCGCCCAATCAATCGCATCGGCTAATGCTTGACTATCCTGAGCGTCATAAAGCTTACCGGTAATACCGTCAATGGTATTTTCAAGAGAGCCACCAATATTTGATGCAATCATGATTTTGCCCATAGCCTGTCCCTCAATAGCCGCGCGTCCAAACGCTTCCGGCTCAATGGCCGTAGATAGTACCACATCAGAAACCATTAATAATGCCGGAATATCAAAACTATGTCCGATAAATTGTACGCGATCAATAACTCCCAATTTTTGGGCTAAAGTCCTTAATGAATCAGAATAAGCCGTACGTCCTTGATCTGAGCCGACAATTAAGCAATGATAATTTTTATTTTTCATTTTTGACAAAGCTTCAATCAGTTTGTGCTGACCTTTCCAGTGAGTAACACGCCCGATAAGAGAAATAACCGGTTTATCTTCCGGAATATTGTTATCTTTGATTGCCGCAATAATCCTTTGTTGCGATACTTGCTCCGGAGAAAATTTTTCAATACTGACACAACGATGAATCAGACGTATTTTATTTTCATCAACTTTATAATTTTTGAGCATATGACTTTTGATATGATTTGAAATAGCAATTACAAGCTCACCATAAGTCATAACACGATTGTATATTTTCTTAATTCCCAAAGGACCAAGACCATAAGTACCATGGAAAGTTGTCATAAAGTGTACGCCGGCGCGTTTGGCCGCCCAATACGCACTCCATGCCGGAGCGCGTGAACGAGCATGTACAATATTTATGTCATTATCTTTAATGAATTTTTCAAGTTTTTTAGAGTTAAGATAAATTTTTAGCGGATTTTTGGTTTTCAAATCCAATTTAAGATGAGGAATTTTGCTCTTTTCCAATTCATATGTCAAGCGACCACCTTTTTAAGCTACAAAATTTTTAATGACTCTGGCTTTGAGTTCGGTTTCAATCTCAATTG
>JAFTLF010000089.1 GCA_017452885.1 Alphaproteobacteria bacterium | reverse complement strand
CTTTTGAAAAAGCCTCTAAAATGGCTGATGAACTTAAGCTTGAGGACTATCCAGACATTCAGCAAATGATTGATGGTCTGGAATTTGAAAACGATGAACAAAAGAAAACTTTTATTGATATTATCAAAGAACAGGCTGCTCGTGCTACTTCTGTCAAGGGCTTTAAGGATAAAGACGAAGACCTCAAGAAATGATTTGAGGAGGCAATTCAAGAAGCTGTAACCGTTAATGTCGGTGCATTAATCTCAACTAATGAATTGCTTAAATTTGACGGAAAAGTTGATCCGAAAGACATTAATCAAGCAACTTTGGAAGCCAATGTCGCTCAAGCTATAGCCGACTTAAAACAAGGCAAAAAAGTTACAATATCGAAAAATGCAGCTATTGCTCACGCCGCAAATTCTGTTAATGGTGTTGCCGGTTATTTGAATAGACTCGCCACCCGTAAGAATGACAAAGGCGAAACCACCGGTATCGGCACCAAAGCACCGGTCTTGAAAAAGATGTATGACAAAATTCAACACATCGACAAGACCTGCATCAAACGTTTTGGCCCCGCTTATGAAACGGTTCGTAGCTATGGACACGCTGTCAAACAAAATATGATAAGCCAAGGTGTCAACCAGATTGCTCGTTATGGATTTAATGCTTTGGGAATGGCTCTTAACCAACCGGGGTTGGGTTCAATCGGATACGCGGCATTTTATCTCGGACAGGCAAGTATACGACTAGCCAGACAATACAAGCTTGAAAAACAAGCCAATGGCGGCAAAGTCAATGGTTGGAATTTCTTCACCAGACATTTACCAGAAATAGCACAGACTGCCTTAATTACTGCCGGTACTGTGGTTGGTGGTGTTTGGGGAGGCAAAGCTATGGAAGTTTTGGGACATGCTTTGCCGATAGACAGAATGTGCTGTTATGCCGGTATGGCTGTCGGCGGTGTTACCTCATTAGTTAAAGGATATAGAGCATCGCGCAAAGAGGGCAACAGCGTTTGGAAATCCCTCAGAAAAAGTTTTGGTAATACAGCCCTTTCCACAGGTACTGCTTTGGTTTGCGGATATGGAATCGGTGCCGGTATCAACGCAATGGATACAGGACTTCATTATGCCGGAGTGTTTGGCGAGGAAATGACCAGAGATATTACCGTTAATGAGTATAACGAACATGCCTCAGATAATGTTCATTATCATAAAGATATTATGGACGCAGAAGCAGGTAAAGATGTCTATAGTCAAAACTTAACAGCCGAACAGTTAAATGAAAAAGGTTTGATTATTGAATCTGCACAGGCTGGCGAAGAAGGAGCTTTTGAAACAAAAGCTGCCGTTCCGGGATATGATGAGGTTGTTTATAGTCCCGGTGTGGAAGATGCAACGGCTGAAGTCCTCGGTCAATGGTATGCCGGTCATGAGGATATGCTCAACGAAAGAGTTGATGCCTTGATGGAGCAAGGACACATGAGCAAGCTTGAAGCAATGCGTTGCCTAATGCAAATACATGATGCCGGCGCTCATGTACCGACTGAACAAACTTTGTATTCTGAAGATGCAAATCATCAAAACCCGACTACCGTCAAATCGCATAATATGAAAGTATTTGGCGAAGGGTGGAGCAATGCTACTGGAATTTCTCAAGAAAGCGTCAATAACTTGGCCGGAATGATTGATGAAAACGGCAACATAAAAGTTACTCAAGAGGGGTTGAGCGCTTTTAGAGATACCGATAAAATTGTCGGAATGCATAATACTGTCGGACATGTTGACGGTAGCCCACACTTCCATTCTGGTGATAAAGCTCCTGAAGGATGGAATGCCGGAAATAACTCTAAGGTTGTTGATGGAGTTGTTCATGAAGGGTATGGACAACAAGGAAACACCCAATGGACAACTTATGCTACTAAAAGCGATGCTGTTGTAAGCGTGATACATCATGAACCTGAACCGGCTGAGTACCACAAGGTTTCGGAGGTTGGAATGGATCACAGAATGCCTATGACAACAACTTTTGATCGTTATTGGGGAAGAATCAAATCTTTCTGTTTGTTGGGTCGTGCTGGAGCTAACGGTAAAACGAAAGAAAAGGAAAACGATAATCGTCCAATAAGAGACGTTGTTGCAACCCAAAAGGCTATTAATGATCGTAGCACCGGTGCCACAAAGTAGTATTAAGCCCCTCAGATGAGGGGCTTAATTTTATTTACTTTCTATTGCCAATTGTTTTATTTGCGGTTGGCGATGGGTTAGGATGCTGATAACGCGTATCAAGGTCTTACGCATTTCCGGACGACGAGTCACAATATCTACCATGCCATGTTCCTTAAGGTATTCTGCTTTTTGAAATCCCTCGGGCAATTTTTCACGAATAGTTTGCTCAATTACACGAGCTCCGGCAAAACCAATAACACAACCTTTTTCAGCAATATTCACATCTCCAAGCATGGCAAACGATGCTGAAACTCCGCCTGTGGTCGGATCTGTCATTATGGAAATAAAAGGTAATCCTTTTTCTTTGACCATATTAACGGCGGCTGTTGTACGCGCCATTTGCATTAAAGATAAAATACCTTCCTGCATACGCGCACCACCGGAAGCGGCAATTGTAATCAGCGGATAACCACCGCGCACGGCAATATCTCCGGCCTTAACTATACCTTCGCCGACGACTGTTCCCATAGATCCACCCATAAAGCCGAAATCCAGTGCGGCAATAATACATGTTATGCCACCAATTTCACCTTGGGCAACCTTAATTGCATCATCATTTCCGGTGTTTTTGCGATAAGATCTCAAACGATCGGTATATTTTTTGGAATCCTTAAAATTTAACGGATCTTCTTGTAATTTTGGCAAAGTAATCAATTTGTATTCGCCATTATCAAATAACATGGAAAAACGACGATCAAGCGGCAAACGTAAATGATGATCACAGCCACTGCAAATAAAGTCATTTTTTTCAAGTTCTTTGTTAAAAAGCATTTTGCCGCACTGAGGACACTTGGTCCATAAATTATCAGCAATATCCTTAGTGGCAATTTTTTTGATTTTTGGTCGCACAAAGTCGGATAACCAGTTCATAACTTTAACCCTTATTTATCTGTAGTATCAGAAGTCGCCGATTTGGATGAAGAAAAAACACTTTTCAAACGTTCACCAAACCCTTGCTTGGGTTGCGCTGCTTCTGCCTCTTTGAAAACATCAAGATTTTCTTGCAAAACCTCTATCTCTTTGACAAGTTTTTGCTGTTCTTTATTGAGTATTTTGTTTTGTTTTTTCTGCTTGCGCAAAGACGCACGAATCGGAGCATAAGACAACCAAGAAAAAACGGACCCCATAATAAATCCTAAAACAACAAAGAAAAGGACCGCAACGCTCAAAGAAACGGTTATTTGAAGATTAAACGGCCACAGGTTAAAAGTTGCCAAATCGTTGTTAACAAAAGCAAAAATGAGTAAAACCGTAATAAACGGAAGTCCTATCAGCATTTTTACAAAACCCATGAGCGTTGCTCCTTGTTTATAAATTGTGTATCCGAATTACTTATTTAGCAATTCAAACAGCTGTTTACCAGTCTTGAAATGAGGAATATTTCTTTCTTCTACGCTCACCTGTTCGCCGGTGCGAGGATTTTTGGCAATCCGCGGACTACGAGTACGTACCGAAAAAGCACCAAAGCCACGAAATTCTACTCTGTCTCCGGCTGCCAGAGAACTGATAATTTTTTCAAAAACCACGTTAACGATACGCTCAACATCTTTCAACATAAGATGCGGATTTTTGCTTGCTATTTTTTCAATCAATTCAGATTTAGTCACTTTACTTACCTCTTTGTATTAATGTTTATTTTGTTTGTTGCATTATCAATATCGTAATTTTTCAAAAAAGTCCAATATTTAAATGGATAATTCAGACAGTTATCCCAAGGTCTTGTCAATCATCGTTTGATACATGAGCGACAGCCAAACGCGGAGCATCTTCTCCCAACTCCAGATCTTCAATCTTTTGGATGCGACGACCTATTTTGCCGGAAGAAATACGTATACCATCAACATCTTCATTAGCTAATTTGAAATGTTTGCTCAAACTGTCAATACGAGAATCCAGACGCGCAACATCTTCTATCAAAGTTCCGACTTCTTTTTGAATAACGCCTGCCTGCTCACGCATTTTAGCATCTTTAAGCACGGCGCGAACCGTATTTAGAGTAGCCATTAATGTTGTTGGAGATACAATCCAAACCTTGCTACGGTACGATGCCTCAACCACATCGGTAAAATTGGCATGTAATTCAGCATAAACAGCTTCACTCGGCAAAAACATAAGCGCCGATTCAGCCGTTTCGCCAGCAACAATGTATTTTTCGGAAATATCTTTAATGTGTTTTAGAACAGATGCGCGGAAAAAACGTTCTGCCTCAACTTTTTCGCGATCGTTTGATGCGGAACGCAACGCGCTATAACTCTCCAAAGGAAACTTCGCATCAATAACTATGCTTCCCGGCGGATTGGGTAATTTGAGCAAACAATCTGCTCGCTTGGTATTGGAGAGGATAAACTGAAACTCATAAGCCGACGGCGGCAGAATCGACGAAACTAAATCATTAAGCTGTATTTCGCCAAAAGCCCCTCGCGCTTGTTTATTGGACAATACTTCTTGCAAAGATACCACTTGCTCAGACAAAGATGAAATTTTTTGCTGAGCAACATCTATTTTGGCAAGACGCTCTCGTAAATCAGTGAGAGTTTCGTTGGTTTTGGCTGTATTTTGTTGCAACCCCTCGCCAACAGACTTGGTAACAGCAAGCAACTTTTCATCCATAATCTTTAAGACAGCAAGTTTCTGCTCATTAATTGCCTGAGAAATTTTGCCTTGCTCCTGAAGAGTATACTCACCCAGTTGCGATAATCGACCTGCTAATTCTGCTTGTCCGCGCAACAAAATATCTCCAAATTTTTCCATATTTTGAGAACGACGATTCAACAAGATAAAAACAAAATTAACCAACAATGCCACAATGACAATTATCAGTAAAATTAACTGGGCATTATCAGCCAATATGTTATTTAGATTCTGCAAAGTGACGACCCATTCTCAAGAATTTTTCGGTTCGACGTTTTTTTATCTCATCACGACTTTGTGCCATAAGCTCCTTCAGGTGTTTGGCAATACATTCACCAACACGCTCTATTGTTTGCGCCGGATTACGGTGCGCACCACCAACCGGCTCTGCAATTATTTCATCAATAACTCCCAAACGACGCAGGTCTTGGGCTGTAAGCTTGAGAGCTTCGGTTGCTTCTTTGACTTTGTCTGCCGAACGCCATAGAATCGAAGCACAACCTTCTGGTGAAATAACAGAATAAATTGAGTGTTCCAACATCAAAACACGATTGGCCGTGGCAATAGCAATTGCCCCTCCGGATCCTCCTTCACCAATAACAACCGAAATAATCGGCACATTAATTTGCAAACATTTTTCAATTGATGAAGCAATAGCTTCGGCTTGACCACGAGCCTCAGCTTCAACCCCCGGAAAAGCACCGGAGGTGTCAACAAATGCAATTACCGGCATATTGAATTTGTTTGCCATATCCATTAAACGCTGCGCTTTGCGGTAGCCTTCCGGCTTGGCCATGCCAAAATTATAACGAACACGAGACTCAATATCATGACCTTTTTCCTGACCGAGGACAACTACGGAAACACCTTGAAAACGGCCAATTCCTCCAACCATAGCTTCATCATCGGCAAAACAACGATCTCCTGATAAAGGGGTAAAATCTTCAATCAACGCATGAACATAGTCTAAACAATGCGGACGAGATGGGTGACGAGCAACTTGCGATTTTTGCCAAGGAGAAAGATTTGAATAAGAAGCTCGCATCTGTTTTTCTAGTTTGTGCTGCAAGCGAGTTACCTCTTGCGAAATATCAACATTTTCATCCTGAGCCAGATATTTTAAGCTCTCAATCTTGGTTTCAATTTCAAAAATTGTTTTTTCAAAATCCAATATCAGCGTGTTAGTGCTTGTATTCATCTAAAATCTCTTTATTTAATTGATACAAAAAATTTATTTTTGCATAGCATATTTTTTTGCAAAATTCGACTCTTATTTTTCTTTTTGTGCAAGAAGCTGTAATTTTTATTGGAAAAAAAGACTTTTTCGAATAGGATATGCTTATTGTGGTATAATATTATCAGATATGAATTTTTGAAGGAGTTCTAACGTGCTAGCCGCTTCCTTTTTTGTCGTTATATTTTCTTCTCTGGTTTGGTTGATTTATGCTATTCGTTTTATTAATGACAGCCTTGCCGGTATATCTTTTTTTGATGCAGGAATTTCTAACATCCTGAGTTATGTGCTATTGCTGTGCGCTCCGATATTTTTAATATGGAGTGTTTTCGGTTACGCAAACCAATATATTAATAATCGCAATGTCAATTTGCAATTGCGTAAACTTTTATCTCAAATGAAAAAAAATCAGGACTATTCTGACTTGTTGGCTCGTGTGCTGATTGAAAGCGAAGCTCATATTCGAGATGGTTTTGTTTTGAGTAAATTTGATTTGCTGATTGCAGATATGAATGAGTTATTATCAGAAATTATTCGTAATTGCAAAATAGCTTCAGCCGAACAAATCGAAAATTTATGGAACAGGGTACAAAATGGTGGTAAATGGGCTTTTGGTAAAGTATTAATAGAAGTCAACAACTCACAACCCAACTTTAAGAAAAAAGTTTTTGAAAAGGCCGCTTTTGACAATATTTTGGCCGGAACAATTTTGGAATTTTGCGCTCGTTATCAATCGGTTGTAAAAATGCTTGAAAAGCATGATAACGATAAGGTCTTTTTGACCATGATTGAAAACGGTATTATGGGAAAAGTATTTTCTATTCTGGCTCCCGTGGCTGATGAGCTTAGACGAGGAAGAGAGGCTGCTTTATCATTAGCAGAAGACATCTCTGAACAGGAAGAATTGCGACCAATAAAAAAGCCTCTCAAAAACAAAATTCCTCACCCCATGAAACAACCCTTGGATACATTATGGAATCGTAGCAATAACGAAGAAGACACAACCGAAAAAAAATCTTTTTTTAGCAAAATCGTTTCAATTCGTCGTCCCAAAAACAGTGTTCTTGCAAAATCTTTTCCCAAAATTGAAAAAGATCCGTTCTCAATTGCTCTGGAAAAAAGTTTTGGCGAAGAAGAAACTATATTACCACAAGAGCCACACATCTCTCTTCCTGACGAATCCGACATAAAAGATGTCATGTCATTATCTGCTTTACAAAAAGAAACAGCAGAAGATGATGTTGCGTTAGTTGAAGATAACAAACCTATGATTACCGACACACAAAAAACGCTTGATAATTTGAAAAAAGAGTGGGCAGAAATGGAAACCTCGGAAACATCACCGATTGTTTCGCAGACAGAAAATAACGATGACAAAGAAGATGAAGATATATTTACTTATCCTTTCGGCAACTGGACTGATGAAAAAAACTATCAAAAAAGATCATGAGAAAACTGTTTTTAGCCACTTTTTTATGTTTTGTGACAGCTAATGTGCAAGCTGCTCATGTTAAAGTCGTAAAATCATTTTCTCTTTACGGCACACCAAAATACACTCAAGACTTCGAAAACTTTGCGTATGTTAATCCTAAAGCTCCCAAAGGTGGCAACGTTACTTTGCCAAATTATGGTGGTTTTGACAGTTTTAATCCTTTTATTTTTAAGGGAATTGCCGCCGGAGAAGTTGCAGAATTAACTCTTGATACCTTGGGTTATTCTCCGGCAGATGATCCGACAAGTGTTTACCCCTTAATTGCCAAACAATTTGAACTACCAACAGATAAATCGTTTATCGGATTTATTATTGATGAAAAAGCGCGCTTTTCTAATGGTGATAAAATTACTGCCGATGATGTTATATTTAGTTTTAACAGTCTGATTGAAAAAGGTTCCCCGCTTTATCGTGTTTATTATGCCGACGTTGAAAGAATCGAAAAAACGGCAAATAATCATGTTCGTTTTTATTTCAAAAAAGGAGCTAATAATCGTGAATTACCTTTGATTTTGACACAGTTCAAGATATATTCAGCCGAAGATTGGAAAGGAAAAGACTTTGCCAAGCCAACACTTCAGGCTCCTTTGGGAAGTGGTCCTTATGTTGTTCAAAAATTTGAACAAGGAAAATATATTATATTTAAACGTAACCCCGATTACTGGGCACAAAACCTGCCATCACGCAAGGGTTTTTACAATTTTGATACAATACGCTACGATTATTATCAAGACACAACCGTAACTCTTCAGGCTCTGTTTTCCGGCAATATTGATGCAAGAGAAGAATTTATTGCCAAAATCTGGGTCAGTGGCTACGACAATAATGTCGTCAAAAGCGGAAAAGTAATACAAAAAGAATTAACACATAACAATCCGGCTGTTTTACAGTTTTTCGGATTTAATCTTCGACAAGATAAATTTAATGACAAGAAAGTTCGACAAGCAATCGGTCTAGCCTTTAATTTTGATTGGGCAAATGAAAATTTGTTTTATAATCAATACCGACGTATTTATAGTTATTTTACAAATACCGGAATGGAGGCAACAGGATTACCTCATGGACAGGAACTAAAAATACTCAAACAATATTCAAAAGAGTTAGGTGACAGCGTTTTTACAACAGCTCCTGAATTGCCCTCTCATAAAACCGCCGAAGAAACACGTAATAATTTACGGAAAGCGGTTCAATTGCTAAAAGAAGCAGGATATGATTTTGTTGACGGCAAAATGACCAACCTCAAAACCGGAAAAGCTTTAGAAATTGAAGTTTTGAGTAATTCTGCTAACGGTTCCTCTTTTACTCGTGTAATGCTTCCGTTCATTGATAACCTAAAAAAAATCGGCATAAAAATGACTTTCCGCAATTTGGAAACAAATATTTTTAAAAACAGGCTTGATAATTTTGACTTTGAAGTTGCGATCTTAGCGTTGCGAATAAGTCAAATGCCCGGAAACGAGCAACGTGAAATGTGGGGGTCCACCGCAGCAGATATTCGTGGAAGCTATAATATTATGGGAATCAAAAATCAGGTTGTCGATAAACTCATTACTCGCTTAATTGAAGCTAAAGATAGGCATGATTATCAAGAAAGCATTCGCGCACTTGATCGTGTTTTACTTAGTGAACATTATATGATACCTCAATGGTATTCCCCTTATGAGCGTGTTGCTTATTGGGCTGATAAGCTTGAATATCCGCAAACAGACATTAAAACCGGTTTTGATATTTTTACTTGGTGGGCCAAACCATGAAAAACTACATTTTAAAAAGAATCCTTCTTATTCCGCTGACAATGCTTGGTATTTTGATTATTAATTTTGTGATTATTCAATTTGCTCCGGGCGGACCTATTGAGCATACGTTGGCAAAATTTCAGGGAATAAACGTAAATGCTACAGCCAAACTTGGCGGAGCAGGAAAAGAAATAGGATACACCTCTAAATATCAGGGAGCGCAAGGAGTACCAGAAGATCTGGTGAAAGAACTTGAAAAACAATTCGGATTTGACAAACCTGCCCATGTACGTTTTGCCAAAATGATATTGGATTATGCCCGATTTGATTTTGGTAAAAGTTTTTATCAAGACAAGACTGTAGGACGATTGATTTGGGAAAGAATGCCGGTTTCTATTTCATTGGGATTATGGTCAACCCTGATAATTTATTTAGTGGCTATTCCTTTGGGAATTAAAAAAGCTGTGACTGATGGCTCAAAGTTTGATGTTTGGACATCATTTGCAGTTATTATCGGCTCGGCCATTCCGGTTTTTCTGTTTGCGGTGTTTTTGATTGTCTTTTTTGCTGGAGGAACATATTTACAATGGTTTCCTTTACACGGATTGACTTCTGATAATTGGGAAAATTTATCGTGGCTTGGTAAAATTAAAGACTATTTTTGGCATATTACATTGCCGGTAACGGCTATGGTTATTGGAGGATTTGCCAGTCTGACAATGCTGACAAAAAATTCATTTATGGATGAAATCAATAAACAATATGTAATGACAGCAAGAGCTAAAGGATTATCCGAAACACGTATTTTATATGGTCATGTTTTTCGTAATGCTATGCTTATTGTTATCGCCGGATTTCCTTCACTGCTTATTAAAATGCTTTTTACGGGGTCATTATTGATTGAGGTAATTTTTTCTTTAAACGGTTTAGGATTGCTTGGTTATGAAGCAATTATGACTCGTGATTATCCGGTGATTTTCGGTACTATGTATATTTTTGCCTTATTAGGACTTGTTCTTAAGCTGCTCTCTGACATTGCTTATTCTTTGATAGATCCTAGAATTAATTTTGAAAGTCAGTCGTAAAAAAGCCCCTCGCATGAGGGGCTTTGACTTATTTACCCAGACAACCGTGCGTTTCTTTGGCAAAATGAACATATCTTTTATAGAGATAGTCCAAACCGTCTTGCACGGCACGATTAACGGTCTTTTTAGGATAAACCCCATGTTTGTCCGGTTGTCCGGCTTTAACTCCGGTCAAAATTTCTATACCATCATCAACTGTATCAACAGCCCAAACATGAAACTTTCCATCATCAACAGCCTTAAGAACATCTTCTCGTAACATTAAATCAGGAACATTGGTGCGAGGAATAATTACTCCATGCTCTCCGGTCAATCCCTGACGACAACAAACGTCAAAGAATCCTTCTATCTTTTCATTAACACCACCAATAGGCTGAACTTCACCAAACTGATTGATAGAACCGGTTACGGCAATACTTTGCTTAATCGGAATACCCGATATAGCAGATAACATACAATAATATTCGGTTGAAGATGCACTATCACCATCAACACCGCCATAAGATTGCTCAAAGACAATTGACGCACTCAATGATAATGGCGAAAACTTAGCAAATCGATTGGCCAACAAGCTTTCAAGAATCAAAACGCCTTTTGAATGAATTGGTCCGCTCATTTCCACTTCACGCTCAATATTGACAAACTCTCCTTTACCGATACGAACTTGTGTTGTAATGCGAGCGGGCTTTCCAAAACTGGTACGTGAAAAATTATAAACAACCAGGCCGTTAATTTGTCCGACTTTAGAACCGTTTACATCAATTAGTATCGTACCTTTTTCAATTTGTTCCAGCATTGCTTGCTTGATACGATCACTGCGATATATTTGCGCTTCAATAGCTTTTTCGATATGATTTTTGCCAATTTGATTAGCCTTAGACTTACGCGCCCAATAATCTGCTTCTCTCAACAAATCTCCGATAGAAGCAATGTGTGCTGTCAACTTCTCCGAACTTTCGGCCAAACGTGAAGCATATTCAATTACTTTTGATACAGCCTGCTTATTCAGAGAACGAAGTTTTTTCTTCTTAGATAAAGAGCCTATGAGTTTGGCATATTCTATTTCATTGGTTGGTGTTCTATCCATAATTACACAAAAATCTGCTTCAACCTTAAAGTAATCAGAAAAATCAGGATCGCGCTCAGACAACAATTCAAATAATTCTTCATCACCGGTTAGTATAATTTTTACATTAAGAGGAATCGGCTCCGGATCAAGCGAGATTGTTGTAAAGGTAGTTTCATCACTGGGAGCTTCAATTTTAACGCTTTTAGATGCCAAGGCGCGTTTGAGAGAATCCCATGCGAAAGGCTGAATCAATAATTTGCGAGCATCGATAAGCAAAAATCCGCCATTTGCCTGATGCAAAGCTCCTGCTTTAATCAAAGTAAAATCCGTCAACAAAGCACCATATTGCTGGATACGCTCAACTTTGCCTACCAAATTGCCCTGAGTGGGATGATCAAGGTGAATTATCGGCGCTCCAGAATCCGGTTCATTTTTGACAATCACATTTACTTTGAACTTGGCAAATTTATCTTCTTCCGGTTGTTTTATTTTAGAAAAAATTGCGCTCAACGGATCTTCGGAATTATCCGGTGTATTTTCTGCAGAATCTTGATTGGGTAAAAATTCTTCGCTATTATTTATAATGTATTTTTGAATACTACGCAAAAAGTCATTGGCTTGCTTATGCCCTTTGTATTTATTATGGAGAGCATCTATCGGATTTTTGACCGCCATTTTGAGAAATTTCTCACGCAAACCTTTTATTTCATCACGTTGTTTATCTTCCCATTGCGGCAAATCAGATGCCGTATTCTCAATCTCTTCCTGCATCTGGTTGAGATCATCAATAAGCTGTTTCTTTTCTTCTTCCGGAAGTTCATCAAAAGCTTCAGGACTTAAGACCTCTCCATTTTTAACAGGGGCAACAACCAAACCAACCGGCATATGCAAAAGCGATACACTCTTACCTTTTGCTTTTTTTTGCAATAACTTTATATATTTTTCTTTATATTGGCTATATTTTTCATGGATAATATTAATTCCTGCCTTATATTCATCACTATCAGAAATGGCAGGAATTGTCGTTGATAGGTTTTCAATCAGCTTATCAACATCTTTGGCAAACTCTGTTGCCGTCCCCGGAGCAAAACTTATGGCACATGGTTTGTAGGGTTCATCAAAATTATAAACATACGCCCAATCATCAGGAGTAGGACGGGTTTTAGCCTCTTTATGAAGGACTCTTTTAACAAGACTCGTTTTGCCGGTGCCTTCAGGACCAAGACAAAAAAGATTATAACCTTTAGATTGAATATTTATACCAATCTCAACAGCGCTCAAAGCTCTATCCTGCCCTAAAGCAGATAAACGCTCTTCCAGCTCTGCCGTGCTGGAAAATTTGAATTTTTTGGGATCACACTTGGTGTATAATTGGTCTGATTTCAATCTGGTAATGGTCATAATAAAAAATCCCTATACATTAAATTTTTGATAAGCTATGTTGAATAATATAATAGTAAAAGCTAACATTGAGTAAAGAAAACACAAATTTATGCATTACCTTCATTTCATATTGCTACTATCCTTTATAATAGGCTCCACAATATTGGTTTGGAACTATACTAAACGCCTAAAAAGGGATTATTTGCGTCGAATAATTGAAAAAAACACTCTTGATGCTCGTAATAATTTGCCATCAGACACCCCTTATTCCAGCGAAACGATAATTCAAGTTGCTGATTGGGTCGTTTCTTTGCCATCGCATAAACAAAATGAGTTTATCAGTATATTACAGCAAAAAAAGATTGCCCCAGTAGTAACTTTTCTCAATCAAAATAAGAGTAAAGATTTAGCTCATGCTCTTAGAAAAATAATCGGCAAAAACCAAAAAAATATTACTTATCAAAATGAAAAAGCTAATAAAGCGGCTATTCTTATGAATGAAGCCAAAGAAAATCTGGCCGAAGGGGATTTGTTGTCAGCTTCGGAAAAAACATCACAAGCTGCAAAAATATTCAACAAATTAAATTATATTTTTGAAGAAGCTGAAGCTTATCTGCAAATGGGTACAATATACAGGGTAAGTGCTGTTTATGATGTTGCGGATTTTATGCTTCGAACCGCTCGCAAAATTTTTGCTTACATAGGGGCTTGTCCTAAAGAGGCTGAAGCCGTGGGGACCCTCGGAATGCTGATGGTGGCACAAAAACGTTTTGATGAGGCATTTGCTTTTTTCGAAGAAGCAGAAAAAATTTGTTTTGAAAACAAACAAAATGTGGCTCAGGCAGAAATCATAAATCAAAAATCTTTGAGCTATTTATTGTCGGGAGATTTAAAAAAAGCAAAAAAAGAAAATGCTCGCGCTCTAAAAAAACATAGCGAGCAAAAAAACTTTCAAGGACAAGCCTTCAGTTTGGAAATCAGCGCCTATATAAATCGTGCAGAAAAAAAATTTAATTCTGTATATGCCATCGCTGGCAAGGCTGCACAATTACACAAAAAATGCAATAACATCCCCGCACATCTGGAAATGTTGTTTTTACGTGCAGAAGCTCTTTTTGAGAGAGGTAATTATGCAAAATCAGAAAAAATTTTACGTGATTTAATTGAAGATGACAAAAAACATTCGAGTTGTTTCCAAATTGCCAACACCTATAACTTGTTGGGACTTATATATCTGTTGCAACATGATTTTGCTCGTGCTAAAACTCTTTTTTCTCAATCTCTTAGTCATGAAATAAAAAACGAACGCCCCCTCGGAGCATTGATTGATTATGCTAATATAGCAAATATTGAAAAAAAAGTCGGCAATGCAGAACAGGCTCGTAAATATTTGAATCTGGCGATTGACGTTGCTCGCAATCTAGAAGAAAATGAATTACTGGAAATCTTAGAAAAAAGACTTAATTAAATCCCAAAAGCAATGAAATATTCGGATATTCTTTATTCTGTGGAGCTATAATATCAATTTGTTTGACACCCAAATTGGAAAAACCCAACACATAAAACTTGGGAAGAACGAAAGGATTAAACCTTGCTCCCTTTTCTGCAAAAATCAGATGATTTTTGACCTTTAGTCCGGTTTTTTTAAGAAAAGCTCTCATATTATCACTCCATGCTGCCTCTCCAAAATAACCATATATAATGAGCGGATTATCTTGAGTTGCAACATATGAAGTCAGTAGACGAAAAGCTCTTTTTCTTTCTGAAGAGCTAAGCTTAGAAAAATTTATACGGATAATATTGAAGACATGATTGTTTTTTTCGACTAACCAAAATTTAGTTTGTTCCTTGGAGCTTAATTCAATATATCCTGAGCGCAGAATCGAAACATCTGTTGCCGATAAGTCATTTTGTGCTTCAGAAGTGTAATTAATCGGCAACTCATAAATACTGTCTACTTTGTTATTGAAGAAAATATTAGCATACGCGGAAATATGAAAAAAATTTATAATAAACAAAACAAGAAAAATCCCGACATATAACAATCGTCCAACAAAAAAAGAATAAATAAACAACACAAAGTTCAAAAAATAAAAATGAAACAATATATCAGGAAATGTGGCACAACGAATCGGTATAAAAGAAATGATCGTCAATAAAACAAAAATTATTGAACTTATCTTGAGAAAAAAACTTTCTCTCTCTGATTTTTTTCTTTGGCTAAGGTAACCCATTTTAAATCTTTTTCATGTAGAGTGTTTTGGCATAGTGACCGTTATCCTATTTTCCTTGACATTTTAGTGCCGAAAATATATTTTGTAAATGGTTTGAAAAACATGTATGAACAACTCGTAACCATATTTTCTTCAATTGACGTAGTCGGATCAATTTCGAATAAAATTGATTTATTGACCGGACTTGTTGACGGCTACTTATCTGGTGCTAATAATCTGCGGCTAGTTTCAATTATCCTCATGATTCTTGCATTAATTCTGTTTTTGTTTCTTATCATAATCATTTATGTGAAAACAATTGTCGCTTTTTTGAAAAAAGAACCGCAAGATGATGCTCTTACGGAAGAAGAAGATGATGATGATATATTTAATGAAGAAGATGCTGAACGTTTGCAGGAGATAATCCGCAATCAGGAGCGTGATATGGAGCTTGAAAAAGAGCTTCAGAAAGAATTGGATATGGCTCGTGCCGAACGAAATCATGCTCTTTTTGAATTGGTTGCAGAAAATGAACGCAAAGAAAAACAAGAAGAAGAAAAAATTAAACAAGCCAAAGTAAAAGCCAAAGAAGATAAGGATAAGGATAAAGAGGACGAAAAAACAAAAAGAAAATCTCGTCGGCAAAATTATTTTTCTCCTCAAATTGATCTTGACTGGAAAAAAGGCACTCGTCCCGACAACTCTTCAGAAACAATTTTGGATAATTCAACACTTACATATCATCAAGCCAATAAAGAGCTCAATGAACTACTTGGCTTAATTATTGATATGCTTGGACGTGGCGTGGATGATTTGAAAATTGCTCAGACTGTTATGTTCCGAAACCAAAATCTTAATTCTGAAGATGATATTTTGCAGACCATTGATGCTATCAAATATTTTATTGATTTGTCGCGTAACGGATATTTTACAAAACTGCCTAACATACGCGAACTGCCCGATAATGAAGAAGCTTTATACCATCTGGCTAAAGGTGATGCGTCATTAGCGTTGACTCTTATGGAAAACCTAATGGATAACGATATTGAAAAAGCAGCCAAAACAAATGTTGAAGCTAAGCGTGATGCTCTTTATAAAAATATTTCCGAACAAGCTTGTATGTTTGGTACTTTGGCTGCCGCAAATGATGTTATGTTGGCAACCGGAGCATTTGAATTGGCAATTGAATTATCTCCTAACAACGCCTGTGCGTGGAGTCGTGTCGGCGATATGTATATGAGGGCGGATTCAACCAACAAAGCTATTTGGGCTTATCAAAATGCCGTTAATTTTGCAGATGAAGAAATAAATGCTCGTGAACTAGCCAACGCCAACAAGCATCTGTCGGCGCATTTGTATGATCAGGGTAATAGCCTGCAGGCTGCAAAGCTTTATAACAGCAGTAAGCAATTTTATGATTCTCTGGGTATCAATCGTAGGCTTGATAAACAAGAAATTGAGATTATTGAGATTATCGAGGCTCACCACAATGATGACTTGCGGCTGACCATTCATAATCTTCTTAACACATCAAGCAGAGAAAACTCCTGATTGTATGGTTGATTTGGGAGTGCTAACATCAGGCGCTCGTAAATAAAGGGGCTTTGGATAATCAAGTTTGCCTTCGGCCAAATGATTTAGTCCGGCTTTTATCATATCTGTCACTTCCAATCCATCTGGCATTTTAATACAATGCAGACTTAGTCCACTATTGCGCGACAAAAAACGCTCTACTCCATCACCAACCATTGAGATTTTCTTATGACGTAAAAGCGGAATAATATCATCATAAACCAAAGCTTGCGGGGGTGTTATTTTTTGCAAATTTTTATCAAACAATTGAATATAAAAATCATCACGTTTGGTTTCTATAATTACAGCATTAATTTCGCCTCGCTCTTCCGGTAATAGGCTTAATACATAAGCCTCAAAAGAAGAAACCCCATCAAGCAACAAATCCGGTCGCACCAATTGAAACGTGCGAGCAACAGCAATACCGGCTCGAACTCCGGTAAAAGACCCCGGACCAACACAAACCAAAACCATGTTTATATCAGCAAACGACAAATTATTACTTTTAAGCATATTTTCCATTTGCGGAATCAATACTTCTGACTGACCAAAATTCATGTACTCTCTGAAAGACGATATGATAGTGTTGTCTTTTTGTAAAACAATTGAACATTGAGCGGCTGTTGTATCAAAAGCTAAAATATACATGTTTTCCACTTGCAAAAAAAATGAGTTTAATTAATGTGGTTTATATAATAAAATCTTGCTATGCACAACATTTTTATGGAACATAACCAAAATGATTGACAAATCCCTCCTGCTGGACATTTATTATGCCGCTCCGGAATTTTGGCATATTGTTTTTGTCTTGTGGGTAGTATTAATTGGTTTTATGCTTGCAGAACTCTTCAAAATTCTGCGACTACGCCAAAAAAACTACTTTTTAAATCGTGATCGCGAACGTTATGCAGAAACATTATATGCTTCGCGAGATGGGTATTTTGCATTTATTTATCCTGATCAAAAAATTAATGATCCTCGTAAGCATATTGTGGAAAGATGTTCGCGACGCTTGGCTGTATTAATGAACTTGCCCGCAGGGACAAAATCTTCATTTGAAGACATTCTTAAGAATTTTTATAAAGATGATGTTAAACGAATTCGAAAGTATGTAGATTTTTTGCATGAAGAAGGCATCTCGTTTGATGATGAATTTGCCTTAAAAAGCTCTAACAAGCATCTCAGGCTGGTTGGGTCACGCATTAACGGAGCAGACGTAAATATTTATTGCAATATGATCTGGTTTCGTGATGTCAGCTTTGAAACAAATAAAATTATGGAGCTGGAAAACGCTCACCGTGAAGTGTCAAAAGAACTTTTGCGAATCCGTGATTTGATTGATAATCTACCCTTTCCGATATGGATACGCGATAATAATCTTAAAATTATAGAACATAACCGCAAGTTTAATGAATTTGTCACTAAGCCTCGAGATGCCGGACTGGAAGAAAATGCCGAAATCACAACAATCAGCGGAGAAAGTATTTCTAAAAATCTTGCACAAAAAGCTCAAGATACCAACAAAACTCAAAAAGATGCCGTCAGTATTGTTAAAAACGGAGAACGCATGGTTATGGAAGTTTATGAAACACCTTTTCATGCTGAAGAGAATCTGGAAAGCATCTTTACTGCGGGTAGTCTTATTGACATAAATGAGCTTGAAGACCTTAAACGTAATCTAAAGTTACATCAAAATGCACAATTGGAAATTTTGCGTACTTTAGGAACCGCTTTTGCCGTTTTTGATCAGCATTTTAAATTGGACTTTCACAATTCTTCTTTTGCCGAGCTATGGAAACTTGATAAAAAATGGCTAGATGAGAAACCGACATATTCAATGTTTTTGGATAATATTCGCGAAAAAAGACTACTTCCTGAAGTGCCGGATTATCTAATGTTTAAGTCAGAAGAATTAAAAAAGTTTTCACAAATTATTGAACCGCAAAGAGATATGTTGCATCTACCTAACGGAACAACTCTCAGGCGTTTGCGCGCCCCTTATCCTATGGGAGGTTTAATTTTTGCCTATGAAGACATTTCTGACAAATTAGCTGCTACGAGTGCATATAATGCTTTATTATCTGTTCAATCCGAAATTTTAGAAAATATTTTTGATGCTGTTGTAATTTTTGGTTCAAACGGACGTTTAACTTCTTATAATGAAGCTTATATAAAATTATGGAATGCCGATAAAGATTTTTTAGACAGCGAACCTAATTTAGACGAATTGCTAGACTCGCAAAAATCATTTTTAGCTAACGATACCGAATGGTATAATCTAAAAAAAGACATTGCCGGACATTTATTGTCAATGACAACAAAAACCTTGGTTCTTAGCCGCATAAGCGGTGATATTTTAGATGTTGCAGCTCGTAATTTATCTGATGGATCACTGATAATTACTTATAGAAAACAATAAAATCTTGGGAATAATTTGACAAAAAAAACTTTTTATGCCACACTAAACCTGTATGGACGCGCGCGCAACTTGTGCAGACAGAAGTATTTTGGAGCAAAATATGGAAGACGACACGTCAAATTCGAATATAGAATGGAAAAAAAATAAGGGCTTTGGCTCGACAGAGAAACTATCCCGTAGAATTGATAAAGAAAAAGCTTTGAAAGAAGAGGCAAAATCCAAAAAGCCTATTTCCAACACTCAGCACCCCCTTCCTTCTCAGTTGCCTCAAGGCCTGAAAAAGCTTCGCAAAAAGATTAAAGAGGTATACGATGAAGATGAAGAAGAGGAAGATTATTATACCTTTTTGCCCAATGAACCAATGTCATCTTTGATGAATGCTCTTTATGACGACGAGCGTAAGCAATTAAGTATTCGCGAAAATACATTTAACAATCAAAAGCTTCAACAAGATGCCGGTAGAATCGAAGCTGTCCGCATGGCTAATCAGCTTTCCAAAGAATTTGGGTTCGGTAAAATTGATAAGAGCATAATCAATGAGAATATGCAAAACGCAACTCTCAATACTCGCGATTTTGAAAAAATTCTCAAAGATGATGTAATGAAAAAGGCCAAAATCAGTACAAAGCAATTGTCTAAGGCGGAAACGGTTAATTTATTGCGCGGAATAAAGCGCATCAAAAAAATTGCCATGCAGGGAAAAGAGGCTGAGCTGAAAGCTATTGAAGGTTTGAAAATTGAAGATATTATCAGCGCAGGTGAACGCAATGCCGACGATAATAAAGTTGCTGAAATTATTCTTCAAAAATCAGGACGTAAAAATAAAAAAGAAACAGCAAAAGTTATTAAAGATAAAAACCCCAATTTATCTAAAAAGAATCGGGAAACAATTAAAAAAATCGAAAAAACGCGCAACTAAGAAATTTTATTTAATATGCTTTTATAGGCTGTACTGATTAGCTTAAACTTATCTTCGCTTTCTTTGTCATTCTGATTGAGATCAGGATGATATTTTTTGGCTTTACGTTTATATTGCTTTTTGAGCAAATCCACCGTCAGATCCTCTATGTTTATTTCGAGAATCCGCAAACACTGCCGCTCCTGCGCCGTAAACCGGATTTCGTTTATTGAGGAAAGCTTAGGATTATAATCATCCATAAATTCAAAATTACCGTTGAAATCAAAGCCAAAATTATACTTAATTTTGGAACTGAAACGAAAACGACGAAATTTTTCATGAGCAGTTTCTTCTTTTTCGTCTTCAACTCCATCATAATAATTCCAACGTGCATTGTATTCCTGAACATGTTTTAGGCAAAACCAATAATATTCTTTGAGGTTACGGTCTTTGGGCGCACGATACTCCCCTCTTTCTTGGCAACCTTCATGATCACACTTTTGGTAAGTGTTTTCATTTTGAGGAACAAAATATTTACTGCGCCGACGTGTTTTTTTTATCATAACCTTTTTCCAAATTAACCGATACAATATAAATTATAATTTGTGATTTGTCATTCGTTATTCGTATTGTACCTTTGAGAAAAATCTTTTAATATACAACAATATAAAAATAACTCAGAGGAAATTATGCCTGAATTACCAGAAGTAGAAACCATTAAAACGGCTATTGAAAAAAGTATCGGCAAAGCTAAAATTGAGGATGTAATCATTCGCAACCGAAAATTACGCGTTCCTGTTCCTTGCGATACGGAAAATACTTTGCGCAATACAAATATTATCGGTTACCGACGACGTGCTAAATATATTGTGATTGATCTAGACTGTGAAATTTCAATAATCTGGCATATGGGAATGAGCGGTAAAATAAACATTACGGACACTCTTCCCGACCCGCTTGGCAAACATGATCATATAATTATTCGCACCTCAAACGGCT
>JAFTLF010000088.1 GCA_017452885.1 Alphaproteobacteria bacterium | reverse complement strand
TGCCACCATTCGTGATAAAATGAATGCCCTTTCTCATGCTCAGTTTCTTAAAGAACGCGGCGGAAAATCCAAAGACAAACCTCGTAAATATTCACAATTATCAAGTTCAGAACGTCAACGTATACGCCGCGCCAAAACCCAAGGATTACACAATGAAATTCATCTATTATTGTGTGCATGCGGTTTCACGCCTCATATCCGCAATCCCAACCTCAGCAGAGCCACACCGGAAGAAAATTTGGCTATTCGTTTTGACTTTGACGGTATTATCCACCGCCCTGAAAGCCACTTTTTATCAGATCCTTATCGCAATGCAAAACACTCTTTTTGGCAGTCAGCACAACAAATTGATGAAACATCCTGCCCTCTCTTTCAACATAGTGACTACAATCTTAATAACTCACCTGTTTGGCAAGAGCTCAGCAAATTCACCAATTACCAAAAAATAAGCTCCAGAATAATCACTCAATTACAAAAAAACAACATTCCCCCTTCTGTCGTAACAACAATGAATTACTACGACTTTATTGATGCTATTGCCGAAAATTATAAAGAAACACGCTCTCGTCCTTTTGAAAGCACACGCTCTCAAAATCTTAAAATGTTTGCATACTGCTATGGTCATGATTTTTTTCAAATTATGACTTCCTTACACTACGAAGCTAATGCCATACGTAAAATGCTTCGGCAAATGCGTAATGGAAGTTGCCCTGAAATTTTTGACCTTCATCATAAAACTAATATTACAAATTTTCGCGAACTCAAAAATCCGGAAGAAATTAATTCTTTTCCCAATATGTTGCTGACATTCATCCACCCTCATCATCGCTCTCTTCATTTTGGTAAAGGTTATGATATAGATAAAAATATTGTTTTCTTCGGTGGCTATGATCCCAACTACCAAATATATCGCAATCCGCAAAAAGAACAACAATACATGCGAAAAATAGGAAAATTAATCAACAATGCAAAATCTCATTAAACAACTCAATACTTTTTCCGAAGCCAGTGCCGGAACACCTGTCAACAGCACAAAAATTATTCGTTGTCAAAAAGAACTTGTTCAAAACGATATTGCTTCCATACCCGATGAATATCTGGAATTACTACACCATTTCAATGCGTTTGCATGGGATGGCAGTTTTCTTTTCGGTATTAGCCCGTTTAAAGATTTTTTTCTTGATATTTTGCATGAAAATATTTTTATCTCTCCCCCTGAAAATGATAAAATAATTATTCTTGGCTTTAATGAATACGATTATTTAGCTTATAACAGCACAACCTCACACTATCAAATAATTGACAAATCTGAATTCATGGTGCTAAATATTTACGCTGACTGCGCCAGCGCTATTCGACATATTTTAAAGATTGAAGATGAATACCAATATATATAAGCATACACCGGAAAACATTCATAAAGCGGCTCAAACAATTCTTGACGGAGGATTAGTAGCATTTCCTACCGATACCGTTTATGGTCTGGGTGCAAATGTATATAACCCCAAAGCTGTTGCCGCTATTTTTGAGGCCAAAGGTCGCCCTACTTTTGACCCCTTAATTTCTCATATAGCTGAAATTGATTTCTTGTCCGAATACGCCCAAACCGATGAACGAGTCATAGCATTAGCCAAACATTTTTGGCCAGGTCCCCTAACCTTTGTTCTCAAACGTAAAGACCATAATCCGTCATTAGATTTGGTTTGTTCCGGACTACCGCACATTGCCGTCCGCATACCTAACCACCCTCTTGCATTAGAACTCATAAAAACAAGTGGTGTACCGATTGCAGCTCCATCAGCCAACAAGTTTAAATGTATTTCTCCCACCACAGCCCAACATGTTGCCGATAGCCTTGGTAACAAAGTTGATATGATCCTCGACGGCGGCCCTTGCAAAATCGGTGTAGAAACAACCATTATAGATTTAACAACACCGGAAATATTTATGCTTCGAGCCGGAGGCTTAAGTAAGGAAGAAATTGAAGATTTTACCGGAGAAAAAGTTATCATTTCTAGCGGTGATCCCAACAAACCAAGCGCACCGGGACAATTGCTTAAACACTATGCCCCCAAAATGCCAATGCGAATTAATGTGCTTGAAGAAGATGTCCGCCCTGATGAATTTTTTATTGGCTTTGGCAATGTTAAAAATGCCCAACTTAATCTCAGTCCTTCGGCTAATCTCAATGAAGCTGCAGCTAATTTGTTTGCATATATGCGTCAGGCAGAAACTCACACCGAATACAAAGGTATTGCCGTATCACCTATTCCGGAAACAGGATTAGGCTTGGCAATTAATGATCGTATCCGCCGAGCCTCTTTCGACAAATAATACACTAATCATTTACACACCTATTTTTCCTTTACAGCATTGACAACAAATATCTAAAACGATATGTTGTGGCTCTAATATTTAAAAATCATAAATTATGAAAACTTTAATTATTTTACTCTGTGTGATAATCGTTTTTCTTGGTTTTGCTTGTATGATATTGTGTGGCATTTTGGGTTTGTTGCGCGATTTTAAAGAAATATTCAAGAAAGACTTTAATATCAATGATAAACGAGCTTGATTTTTCAGTTTTATGTTAGTTGCATTAATTTTATTAACTGTATGTATGCTGTCTGGTTCAGACAAGCTTCGCCGAAAGCTCCTTCGTCTTATCCTGAAACTGAAAAAGCTCTGGTCCTTATAAAGACACAGAGCTTTTCTGTTTTTTTATACATCACTATTTATTAAAATAATCTAATAAATAAGCACGCAAATCAGCAGTATTAACGCGTGTTTGCTCCATTGTATCACGATCACGTATAGTTACTGATTCAGGCTGATTTTCAATCGTCTCAAAATCAACGGTAATACAAAGTGGAGTACCAACTTCATCATGACGACGATAAGCCTTACCGATGTTTCCTGTATTTTCCAATGCCACACGGCCAATACCCAATTTAAGCAAATTTTTCTTAATCTCATGACATTTAGCCATGATTTGTGCATTATTTTTCTTAAGCGGAATAACTGCAACTTTAATCGGTGCCAAATGCTTTTTGAGTTTCAACACAATACGGCTATTACCCTCTCCCAAATCTTCTTCGGTATAAGCCTCGGTCATAACAGCCAAAACCCCGCGATCAACCCCCATAGATGGTTCAATAACAAAAGGCACAACCCATTTGTTATTATCATTCATAATACAAAGTTTTTGCGTTGAATCGTTATTGGGATGACAATGAGATGTCAAATTCATTTCATCCTGAGCTTTGGTATGATTACCCAAATCATAATCCGTACGATTGGCAATACCTTCTAACTCTTCCATTCCATGCGGAAATTGATATTCAATATCATAACAAGCCTTAGCATAGTGAGCCAAATCATTTTCGGGTGTTGTGTAAATATTTATATTTTCACGCTTCAAACCTTGTTCTTCCCACCACTTAATACGCTCCTCTTTCCATATTTCATGCCATTTTTCATCTTCACCTGGCTCAACAAAAAACTCCAGCTCAGCTTGCTCAAATTCACGTACTCTAAAGATAAAATTGCGCGGCGTAATTTCATTACGAAAAGACTTACCTATCTGGGCAATACCAAAAGGTAATTTACGTGATGTGGAATCAACCACATTTTTAAACTGCGTAAAAATAGCCTGCGCAGTTTCCGGACGCAAATAACCAAAAGAAGATCCATCATCAACCGGTCCAATATTGGTCTTAAACATAAGGTTAAACGGACGCGGATCTGTCAAATCTGTTGAACCGCAATTCGGACATTTACCGTCTTTAATATGATCTGCTCTAAAACGCCCTTTACATTTGCGACAATCCGTCATCGGATCAGAGAATGTATCTTCATGCCCCGAATAATGCAAAACTTTTTGATTAGTCAAAATTGCAGCATCCAACCCTTCAACATCATCGCGTTCATAAATCATTGAACGCCACCATGCTGCTTTCAAATTATTTTTCAATTCAACGCCTAACGGACCATAATCATAAACACCTTGCAAACCGCCATAAATATCGGAGTTTTGAAAAATAAAACCACGTCGTTTGCACAAAGAAACTAACTGCTCCATAGATGTTGCTGCCATTTTAACTTCCTCATCAATATATGTAGTAAAAAATTAACTTATTCTTTGTATAATAAGTCATTCCAAAAAGCAAGCGGAGATATAAAAAATGAGCAAAAAAGCTACCAAAGTTGCCATGATTTACGATTTTGACGAAACCTTGAGTGTCACCTACATGCAAGATTATATTCTCATCCCATCCTTAGGTATGACACCGGGAACATTTTGGAAAAAAGCTAATCAATGGTCACGCGATAATTGTGCCGATCAAATTACCGGTAGCATGTATTACTTTTTCAAAACCGCCAAAGAAAAAGGCATAAAACTTACTCGCCAATACTTTTGTGATGCCGCCCAAAGTATCACCTATTTTGACGGTGTTGAAGAATGGTTTGACCGCATTAACGAATATGGCAAACAACTTAACTTACAAATAGAACATTATATTGTATCATCCGGCTACGAAGAAATTATTGCAGGTTCTACAATTCGTAAACATTTTACTGATATTTTCGGATGCTCGTATGCTTTTGGTGAAGATGGCACTCCTGTATGGCCCGCTCGTATTGTCAATTATTCCACTAAGACACAATATCTATCAAAAATAAAT
>JAFTLF010000087.1 GCA_017452885.1 Alphaproteobacteria bacterium | reverse complement strand
GAAAAAAGAAGCTCCCAAAAGATATGCTCCTTTGGTATCTATGCTTATGCGTTCTGTTCAAAAAGGAAATCACGCTCGAATGCAAACGGGTAGAATACATTAAAACCGCATAAGTTATGAGCTTATGCGGTTTTTTTTACGACTGTCATCTGTTTCGAAAAGTAGATGGTTTAGTTATGGTTCCGGCAGCCAGATTATCAAACATAAATGCAAGGCATATTTTCATCGGGTGAGCCGTCAATAACATTCCTGTCAGATTAATCGAAAATATTAGCGCATAATTTAGCAATAGATTCGTCAATTCAATATCAGAAAATGTTTCTTGTTCAAGTCTTCCCTGTAAAATTCTTGCATGAGAAAATTGCAAGAAGACAAACAATAGTGCAATTCCAATACACAATATAACCCCAGCGTGAACATTGCAGGTTATGGAGATGATAAAATCTGCTAAAGCGGCAAATCCGACCAATCCGAAAAAGAAAAATTTAATACTATGTGGTAACAAAATTCGCTTCATCATAAATCCAGATATTGTTGTGACCAACATCAATGGAATAGTCCATAACCATTGATAAACAAACAAATTATCAAGTTGTGATGAAAACCCTGTTATCAATACGGTCATGCTTAGTTCAAGAGTTATGCAAAAGCCGATTTTGCCACAAATGCGAATAAGAAAATTTCGACACTGTAAAACACCAATAGGCAAAAACGAAAATACCATGGGTAATATTGGGTGCCGCACATAAAATTCCCAAACTTCGCTACAACATGAGCGGATAATTAACGTGACTGCAAGCGGTAAGCATAACATCAACAAAGACAAAAGCAAAGCCGAAGTCATACATAGAATTTTTCCTTTTGAGGAAAGATGAATTATTTGTTTCATAAAAGCTAATTATTATTGGTTATGCGCGGATTATATTCAAGAAAGCAACAGAGTCAATAAAAAACAGCCCTCTTACGAGGGCTGTCTGAAACACTAATTTATCCTGAAATTATTTTTTCAGAATAGATTTACCGGCATAAATAGCCATATCGCCCAATTCTTCTTCAATACGAATGAGCTGATTGTATTTAGCCATACGGTCAGTACGAGACATAGAGCCTGTTTTAATTTGACCGCAGTTGGTAGCAACTGCAATATCAGCGATAGTAGCATCTTCTGTTTCACCTGAACGATGTGACAATACGGCAGTATATTTGTTGCGATGAGCCAAATCAACAGCTTGCATTGTTTCGGTCAAAGTACCAATTTGATTAACTTTAACCAAGATAGAGTTAGCTACACCTTTTTCAATACCCATAGCCAAACGTTTCGGATTAGTAACAAACAAGTCATCACCAACCAACTGAACTTTGTCACCGATAGCATCGGTCAACATCTTCCAACCTTCCCAGTCATCTTCAGCCATACCGTCTTCAATGGAGAAAATAGGAAAACGGTTGCACAAATCTTTGTAAAATTCAACCATTTGAGCATTGGAGTAAGACTTTCCTTCGCCTTCCATTTCATATTTACCGTCTTTGTAAAATTCTGAAGATGCGGCATCAATAGCCAAAACAACATCGTCACCCGGAACATATCCGGCATCTTTAATAGAGTTTACGATGAAAGTCAAAGCTTCTTCGGCAGACTTAAGATTGGGAGCAAAACCACCTTCATCACCAACGTTGGTGTTATGACCTGCAGCTTTCAAGTTCTTTTTCAATACCTGAAAGATTTCAGCGCCCATACGAATAGCTTCTCTGATATTGGCAGCAGAAACCGGCATAATCATAAATTCTTGAATATCAATCGGATTATCAGCGTGCTTACCGCCGTTAAGAATATTCATCATCGGAACCGGCAGAGTGCGAGCCATGGTGCCACCAAGATAACGATACAAGGGCAATTCAGCTTCTTCAGCTTGAGCCTTAGCAACAGCCATAGAAACGGCAAGAGTAGCATTTGCACCGAGTTTGCCTTTATTTTCGGTGCCGTCAAGTTCAATCATAACGCGATCAATTTCAATCTGATCTTCAGCTTCAAGACCGGCCAAAGCGTCATAGATTTTATCATTAACGTTCTCAACAGCTTTCAAAACACCTTTGCCGCCCAAACGTTTTTTGTCGCCGTCACGCAATTCAACAGCTTCATGAACACCGGTCGAAGCGCCGCTCGGAACTGCAGCGCGACCGAAAGCGCCACTCTGCAAAACAACGTCTGCTTCAACCGTCGGGGTACCGCGTGAGTCCATAATTTCTCTTGCGTGAATATCAATAATAGCACTCATTTTTTTCTCCTAATAAATTAAAAATGCACTGGCTATAAATTGGTCTATTTTATACCTGATGTCAAGCAAAAGTCTTTAATAAGACAATGCTTTTTGCATATAAGACTTGCTTATTAAAAATAAAATCAGTAAAATCTCCATGATAATAATGACATAATAGGAGAAAATCAGTGTTTTCCGATAAATGGCATAAGCGTTTTATGGAAGTGGCTGAATTAGTTGCAACCTGGTCTAAAGATCCATCAACCAAAGTTGGAGCAATTGTTGTTGGTCCTGATCGAGAAATACGTTCTACGGGGTACAATGGCGTTGTTCGAGGGGTGGATGATGATATTCCCGAACGGCTTGAACGCCCGACCAAGTATGATTTTTTTGAGCATGCCGAACGTAATGCTGTTTATAATGCTTGCCTTATTGGGGCATCTTTAAAAGGGTGTGTTATCTATGTTACTGCCATGCCATGTCCTGATTGTGCCAGAGCAATCATTCAGTCAGGTATAAAAGAGGTTGTAACTCACACAGTGGAAATTGATGCAAATTCTCCAACCGGAACTTGGCGCGACAAATTGGTCTATTCAGAACAGATGTTTGCTGAGGCCGGAATAAAATGTCTGTACTTGTAACTGAAAAATTATAATTCCACTTTAAATTTAAAATGGTGAATTATATATAGTGAACTAAAGTATTAAACGTTTTTTGCAAAACGCCTTATAGGCTTCTATAGCTGGACTTGGACTTAGAGCGGTTTTGATGCAGGAGAAATCACATGAAGATTCTTATCGCGGACGACCATGCTTTGTTTCGAGACGGATTAAGCATGAATTTAGAAAAATTAGCTCCGTATGCAATTATATCTCAAGCGGCTAACTTTACTCAAGCTCTGAAGATCGCAGCGGCGGAGACAAAAATAGATTTGATTATTATCGATTTGGATATGCCTGATATGAAGTGGGAAGCTGGCTTGCAAGAGCTCCAAAAAGTTGCGCCGCATTCTCGGATTGTCATTATTTCAGCATCTGATGAAAACAAAAATATCAAAAAAGCTCTGGAATTGGGTGTGTCTGGTTATATATCTAAGCGCATGGATACCAAAGTGTTAAATTCGGCATTAAAGCTTATTATTGACGGGGGAACTTATCTTCCACCTTCAATTATGAATACTGATAATGATTCCGAAAACATCAGACGACGTACCAATGGCAAACATCTTACGGCTCGCCAGTCAGAAGTTTTGAGCTATGTTGCAGAGGGAAAGTCCAATAAGCAAATTGCTTATGAAATGGGGGTTTCGGAAGCAACAGTAAAGCTACATATTAACGCTTTACTTCGTGCTGTTGGTGCTACTAATCGCACACAGGCAGTTGTTATTGCTCAAAAAATGGGTATCATTTGAGAACTGCTAATAATAATTTACAAAACGATTTCTCTGCATTATAATCCTTATATTGCGGCGTGTTGCCGCATAGGGCATCAGAAACCCTTTGGCAATTAGTCGCGGCATAGCGACTTTAAAAATTAATGCCGACAATTACGTCTGTATCGGACGGATGTCGGTGAATAATGCTTCGGCAAAATAAGCCGAGCCGTCTAATTGCTAGCGGTTTCTGAACATCCGCCCGCCTTTTACATAAAAGGCGGTTTTCTTTTAATCTAAAAAGGAGGCGGATATGGAACATCAAAAACAGTCAGAAAATTATATTGATATAATATGTGATATTCGGCGGATTGAGTGTATTATAGCATGTTTAAATGAGTTGATTGATCAATGGAAATATATCAATGATATTAAAAAGCTGGAGTTATGGACAGATCTGCAGATTGATTATTTATATAGGTTAGTAAGTGAACATTATCGTTCTGTAAAAAAAAGAGTTCGCTGAAAGCGAACTCCGATATGTAAATAACGAATTATATCCCATTATACGGAACAATCCTTGCTTGTCTTCCATAGAGAACAAGACACTTTTGCCCCGGAACTAACAGCTCGTTAGCTCCTTGAACAATAGTGACCAAACCACCGTTGTCAAGTTGAACAACATATTCATAGCCAGCTTGTTTGGAAAGTTCTGCTTGAGCAGCATCTCCGGCAATTCCGCCAATAAGAGCTCCGCCGATGGCTCCAAGAATGGGAACAGTATCGCCTCCACCGATTGCTGATCCTGCTACACCACCTGCAGCAGCACCAAAAAGAGTGCCGGCATTATTGTTGTTGCTTTTGACCGTCACTTGACGAACACTTATAACGGTGCCTTTTGCCGCACGATTAACTTCTCCGGCAGAAGAAGCGTAATAGTCATTCGTGCCTATATCCGCTGTACACGCAACAATAGCAAGCATAGCAGGAATAATCATTGTAAGAACAAATTTTTTCATATCTTTTCCTTTTATGTTATATACGCTAAATTTAATATGTAGAATATTGTTTGTCAACGCTAGACATCTTTATAAAGTTGTAATATAGTAATCAACCGGTTACAGGCAGTAATCTTGTGTGAATTAAATATAATCAAGGATAGAAAAACAAATGTTAAAAAGAACAAAAGTAGTTGACCTCTTGCGTGCTGAAACTCCGCTTTCTGAGGTTTTGGTCAAAGGGTGGGTAAGAACTCGTCGTGATGCCAAAGATTTTTCTTTTATTGAAGTTAATGACGGCTCTTGTCTTAAAAATATCCAGATTATTGCCAATAATAACCTCAAAAATTATGATGATGTCAAAAAGCTTTCAACCGGTTCTTCTGTAGCTGTTAAAGGGGCATTGGTAGAGTCGAAAGGAGGAAACCAAAAATATGAAGTTGTAGCTTCAGATATAGAGATTTATAGCTTGGCACCGGAAGATTTTCCGTTGCAAAAAAAGAAGCATACTGATGAATATTTGCGTACAATTGCGCACTTGCGTCCGCGTACCAACAAATACGGTGCCGCCTTTCGTGTTCGCTCAGAATTATCTTATGCCATTCACAAATTTTTTAATGAGCGGGGTTTTCGTTATGTTCATACTCCGATTATCACCGGATCAGACTGTGAAGGTGCCGGAGAGATGTTTCAGGTAACAACATTGGATATGAAAAATCCTCCGTTGACTAAAGATGGCAAGATTGACTATTCGCAAGACTTTTTTGGTAAAGAAGCTCACTTAACGGTGTCTGGTCAGCTTAACGGCGAGATGTATGCTTGTGCTCTTGGAGATATTTATACCTTTGGTCCGACATTTCGTGCCGAAAACTCCAATACGACCCGTCATGCTGCCGAATTTTGGATGATTGAGCCGGAAATGGCTTTTGCAGACATCTATGATGATATGGATTTGGCCGAAGATATGGTGCGTTTTTGCGTTAAGTATGTTATGGAAAAATGCGCAGAAGATTTAGAATTGTTTAACAAGTATGTTGAGCCTGGTTTGCTTGATAAACTAAACACCATTATTGAAAAAGGTTTTGCGCGTATTACTTATGCTGAAGCAATTGAAATTATGCAAAAGTCCGGACGCAATTTTGAATATAAGCCGGAGTTCGGTATCGATATGCAAACAGAACATGAGCGTTATCTTGCGGAAGAATATTTCAAACGGCCTGTTATTGTTCGTGATTATCCGAAAGAAATTAAGGCTTTTTATATGCGTTTGAATGATGATGGACGTACTGTTGCCGCAATGGATGTTTTGGTTCCTGGAATCGGTGAGCTTATCGGAGGTTCTCAGCGTGAAGAACGTTATGACGTTTTGGTACAGAAAATTCATGACATGGGAATGAGTGAAGAAGATTACTCATGGTATCTCGATTCTCGTAAATATGGTTCAGTTCCTCATGCCGGTTTTGGTCTTGGTTTTGAACGTATGATGATGTTATTGACGGGTATTGGCAATATTCGTGACGTTATTCCTTTTCCAAGAACACCAAAGTCCATAAACTTTTAGAGAGAGTTGGTATGCGCTATTTAGTACTCTTTTTAATAACTGTTTTATGGCACGGCATCGCATCGGCACAGGGTACCGATAAGTCTGCGGTGATTGAATATGATGTTTTTGGAGTACCCAAGCAAGTTTTGCGAGAGATAGGGACATCGTCGCAAAGCGATAGCTTAACTTTGCCGAAAATTGATTGTAATGATATAGATTTGTTACAACAGGTGCGACAGAAGGTTGTTGACTTGCTTTCTGTGTCGGAAGATGAAAACGTAGTTGAACGCAGAGCTCGTCGTTTAGCCTTAAAACATATCAATAATTTCACGGATTTAAATGTTTCTGATTTTCGTCCAAGAGATAATTATCGTGTTGCCAATCAGATGATTGCTGTCAAAATCAATAAACATCTTAAGGATGAAGAACTCAAACTTTGTGTCAGCGACAACCCTGTGCTTGATAGAAAAGTGTATTTATTGATATATCTTTATGATAATTCGGTTTTTGTTGATATTATCAATTATACTTCAACCGTTGGCAATGGAGAGCCGTTTATAATTTATAAAAAACAACTTGCAAATACTGTTGCACAATAATATAATCACCTTTCAAGTTTGAATGTTGATTTTTGTTATTTAGTACATAAATAATATATGATTGAATTAACAAGAGGCAAGAAAAAGCAATGAGCAAAGGTTCAGAACTTATACTCAGAACATCGTCAAATTTACCGGCTTTGATAAACGACAATAGTTTGTCGGCATATCTTGAACAGATTAAAAAATTTCCGGTTTTGAGTGAAGAACAAGAGCTTTCTTTGGTTAATGATTTTCAAAATAACGGCAATATGCAGGCGGCTCAAACTTTGGTTGCTTCGCATTTGCGGTTGGCTGCCAAAATTGCTTTTAATTATCGTTGTTACGGTTTGCCTTTATTAGATATTATCTCTGAAGCCAATATAGGTTTGATGCAGGCTGTCAAAAAGTTTGATTTGTCAAAAAAAGTGCGTTTGGCTACTTATGCAATCTGGTGGATTAAAGCCTCAATTAATGATTATATTTTGCGTTCGTGGTCGTTGGTCAAAATGGGAACTAAGGCCGCGCAGAAAAAATTGTTTTATAACCTCAATCGCATAAAAGCTCGTTTAGGAATTTATGAAGACAAGGAGCTTGAGCCTGATGTTGTCAAAAGCATCGCTCAAGAACTTGTTGTTGAAGAAGATGATGTTATAGAAATGAATCGCCGTCTTGGCGGGGATAAATCGCTCAATGTTGCAATTTCTGATGATGATGAGGCTGAACGAATTGATTTGTTGGTTGATAAGTCGCAAAATCTTGAAGAAAGTTTGGCGCGTCGTCAGGAAGCTTCTTATAAAATGCAAGTTTTGCAACGCTGTCTTAGTCAATTGAGCGAACGTGAACAGTATATTATTAAAAATCGGATGTTGACTGAAACTCCGGAAACTCTCGAAACGATTGGTCAGAAATTTAATATTAGTCGTGAACGTATCCGTCAAATAGAAAAAACGTCTTTTGACAAATTAAAATCGCTTGTTTTAGTTGCAATTAATTCTAAAAGATGATATACTGACCCAACAACGGGAGGAAAGATGGATACTTCTACACCACATAACATGCTTGATACCGATCTGCGCAGTCTGGCAGAGAAGGTTGCTCTCGGTTGGGATTTTGACAGCTTGGAACAACGCATGAATCTTCGTCTGGCAAAAATTCGTCAGGAAAAACAAGGCGTTGGCAGTGAGGGTAAAAGTTCCCGTTTATCTGGAAAAGAACACGATCGTTCTTAATTTTTTTAATTTTAGAATTTATGAATCCGCAAATAGAAAAAAGAATCCGACAATCAATAGCTGACTTGTCTGCTTGTCAGATTGAAACCTCGAGCTATGAAATAAAATTTTTGTTGGCAGAAGTTTTAAATTGTGAAGTTGGAGATGTACTATCTTATTCCAATGAAATGACAAAACAGCAATTAAAGCAATTTGAAAAATTTATTTCCATGCGTCATCAGCATATTCCTGCTGATAAAATTATTGGTCATAAAGGATTTTACAAACATGAGTTTTCGGTTAGTTACGATGTTTTATCCCCGCGTTCTGATACAGAGATATTGGTTGAGGCAACCATAGAAAAGGTTCGCGCTAACAACTGTAAAACAATTTTGGAGCTGGGGGTTGGCTCTGGTTGTGTTATTCTCTCTATCCTTTCTGATTGTAAGCAACTGTTCGGTACCGGAATCGATATTTCTACTGCAGCATTGGCCGTGACGCAAAAGAATGCTTCTGCAATGGGGTTATCGAAACGTTTGAGCTTGCGTCAAGCTGATTGGTTCGCATCAAATTTTGTGGACCAATTGGAAACGAAATTTGACATTATTGTTTCTAATCCGCCATACATCTGCAGTGATGAAATCAAATCTCTTGCTACTGAAGTCCGAGAATATGATCCTATAATAGCCTTGGATGGAGGAAAAGACGGATTAGACAGTTATCGTCGTATTGCTGAATTGATGCCGTATTTGCTCAATGAAGGCGGCTATATTTGTCTGGAAGTTGGAGAAAATCAGGCACATGATGTTTCTGATTTATTTATGTCCGTAGGTTTAAAACCGGAAAAAATTATCAAAGATTTTTCCGATATTGAAAGATGTGTAATCATCAAAAAATAGATTGCATTTCGTAAATTATTATATAATATATGCAATGTTTTAGCGACACATTGGTTTTATTTGAGTGTCGTTTTTACTTTTCAAAATAATATCTTTTTTTTGCTAACCTGCTCCCTGTCGGTCAAGGAGCTAATGTTTATGGTAATGATTTAATGAGAAAAAATAACAAGTATAGAAACAATAATAATTACAATTCCCAGATTTATTCGCTCAATTATAAATTTGACAGTATTTCCAGTGCCGGCAAAATCAGCGGCACAGCCTTAGATCTGATAAAAAGATATAATGAATTAGCTAAAGAAGCGCAAGGCAATGCTGATTATGTTGAGGCTGAAAATTTTCGTCAGTATGCCGAACACTATCGTAAAATTGTGACAGAAATTAATGAGCGTAAAGACCAACGTTTTAATAACAATCGTGCCGAAAATCAACAGACAGAAGCCCCTGCTGCTGAAGATAATAATTCGGAAACAATAACAACGACAGAGGCTGTTGCGCCGGTTGAAAATTCTGATAATGAAAACAAAATTGTTCCGGTACGCAAGCGTACGTTTAAGGTTATTGACATTAATTCTTCTTCTGCAGATAATGAAGGGAGCAGTGAGGTTGTAGCTACGGTAAAAAGAACTGCTCGCACACGCGTATCCAAAGCTAAAAGCACTTCTGAAACAGCCGTAATTTAAATTTTCTAAATGCTTACCAGAGGACTCGAAAATTGTTTTTTATTGTTGCATCTCTTATTATATCAATTGCCTGTTCAGTGATTACGCTTCGTACTCTGGTTGGCTACAGCGACATGAAAAAGTCAATCAAAGTTGTATTATCAATGATAGTACTTATTGGTTGGTTTTCATCAATTTTTGTACGGCTACTTAAACATTCTGCTATTATAAGCGATAATGTATACAGTGTTTTATATACCACATCTTACACTTTATTTGGCTTTGTTTTTATTTTGTTTTGCTTCTTGATGATACGAGATATTTTTTGGTATGCAATTTATGGTATAGCGCGTTTATCCGGAAGCGACAAGTGGTCGCTAAACCCTAAAAATTTGAGTGTTTTGGCGCGTGCCAATGGTATTGTGTTCGTCATTAGCTTATTAGTTAGTGGTTATGCTTTATATGAAGGAATAAAAGTTCCTGACATTAAGGAGATTACATTCTACACAGATAAAATTAGTCGCGATATGCGAATTGTTCATTTAACGGATTTGCACATCAACCGTACAACATCTCCGAGTCGTATTAATAAAATTGTCAGTACGATTAACAATCTTGGAGCTGATGTTGTTGTTATGACTGGTGATATTATTGATGATGATGCCACTCGTATGGAAAATCAATTAGCCGAACTTCAAGGTCTGACGGCATCATATGGTGTATATGCTTCACTTGGTAATCATGAGTATTATAGCGGATTAGGGTCAGTGAGTTACCGTTTTCGCAAAATGGGTTTTCCGTTACTGATAAATCGTGGAACGCCAGTTAACAATAGCGGCTTGTTTATTGCCGGTATTCCCGATGCTTTTACCGCCGCAACACATCCGACATTTAATATCAATATTCAGCAGTCTTTGCAAAAAAGTCATGATACGGATTACAAAATCTTACTTGCTCATACCCCTGATGTTGTACAAAGTCTGGATAAATCGCATTTTGACCTTGTTCTGTCAGGACACACACATGGCGGACAAATTTTTCCGTTTCACTATTTTGTAAAAAAAGCCAACAAATTTTTGAGTGGTCAATATGATGTTAAGGGCATTTCTCTTTATGTTTCCAGAGGAGCCGGCACTTGGGGACCGATGATGCGTTTGTTTGCGCCGTCAGATATAACGGTGATTAATCTGCTCAAGAAATAATTTTAACCTTGATTTTATCACCTCTTAGTTCCTATATTGAAATAAGAGAGGTGAATTATGGATTTTGAAAAATTAACATCGCGTTCAAAAGAGTTGATGCAGGATGTGATAAATTTGGCCGCATCCAACAAAAATCAATATATTACTCCATTGCACATGCTCAAAGTCTTGCTCGATTCTAAAGATGAGGCAATTCTTAGTTTGATTTTAAAATCCGGCGGTAGTATTTCTCAACTTCGAGATAGGCTGGAAACCGAATTTTCCAAACTGCCACAAGTAGAAGGCTCGTCGGTACAAAGCCTGATGAATCAAGATTTTACCAATATGATTATGGAAGCGGAAAGACTTGCTGACAAATCGGGAGATCGTTTTGTTACCGTAGAGAGAATTTTACAGGCTTTGGCAATGGGAGCCGGTAATGGTGCTGCCGAGATATTAAGCGATGCCGGTGTCAATGTTGTCAAACTCAATCAAGCAATTAATGAATATCGCAAGGGTAGGGTTGCTGATAGCGAAAGTTCGGAAGATAATTTTGATGCTCTAAAAAAATATACCATAGATATTACCCAAAAAGCCAAAGAAGGAAAGCTTGATCCGGTTATTGGTCGTGAACATGAAATTCGTCGAGTTATACAAGTGTTATCTCGCCGAACCAAAAACAATCCGGTGCTTATTGGCGAACCTGGTGTCGGCAAAACTGCAATTGTTGAGGGGTTGGCCATACGTATTGTAAATAATGATATACCGGAAAGTTTACGTGGCAAGCGTTTGTTATCATTGGATTTAGGGGCTTTGATTGCCGGAGCCAAATTCAGAGGAGAATTTGAAGAAAGGTTGAAGGCTGTACTCAAAGATGTTGAAGCTTCTTGTGGAAATATTATCTTGTTTATAGATGAGATGCACACCTTGGTTGGTGCCGGAGCTTCCGAGGGAGCAATGGATGCTTCAAATTTGCTCAAGCCGGCTTTAGCTCGTGGCGAATTGCATTGTCTTGGCGCTACCACCTTGAACGAGTATAAAAAATATGTCGAAAAAGATGCTGCCTTGGCGCGTCGTTTTCAAGATGTTTTTGTTGATGAACCGACGGTGGAAGATACAATCTCTATCTTGCGTGGTATAAAAGAAAAATTTGAGCTTCATCATGGTGTCAAAATTTCGGATTCTGCACTAATTGCCGCCGCCACATTATCCAATCGCTATATCAGTGGTCGTTTTTTGCCGGACAAAGCAATTGACTTAATGGATGAAGCTGCCAGTTCTTTGCGTATGGCAATTGATTCCAAGCCGGAAGAACTTGATGAACTTGATAGACGTATTTTACAGCTCAAAATTGAGCGAGAAGCTCTCAAAAAAGAAAACGATACCAAGTCTAAAGAACGTAGTGAATTAATTAATTACGAAATTTCCGGTCTTGAGGCCAGAGCCAAAATGCTGGAAGACAAATGGAAAGATGAAAAGCAAGGATTAGCTGATTTTACAAGCCTTAAAGAACAGTTGGATAAAGCTCGAATAGAGGTTGAAATTGCCAAGCGAGAAGGACGTTTTGAACGAGCCGGAGAGCTACAGTATAGCGTCATCCCCGAACTGGAGAGCAAAATAAAAACAGCAGAAGTAGCTGCAGAACAACATAAAAATAGCTTTTCCGAAACTGTTGGCGAAGAAAATATTGCCAATGTAGTATCCAAATGGACAGGCGTTCCGGTTGATAAAATGCTTGAGGGTGAAAAAGAAAAGCTTTTGCGCATGGAAGACTATTTATCCAAGCGTGTTGTCGGGCAAAAAGAAGCTATTGCCGCCATATCTAACGCGGTGCGTCGTTCTCGAGCCGGAATTTCCGATTCTTCACAGCCGATAGGTTCTTTCTTGTTTTTGGGACCGACAGGTGTTGGCAAAACAGAATTAAGTAAAGCTTTAGCCGAGTTTTTGTTTAATGACGAAAGTGCTTTGTTGCGAGTTGATATGTCAGAATACATGGAGAAACACTCCGTATCCAGATTAATCGGCTCGCCCCCCGGTTATGTCGGATATGAAGAAGGCGGGGTTTTGACCGAAGCCGTTCGTAGTCGTCCGTATCAGGTAATATTATTTGATGAGGTTGAAAAAGCTCATCCGGATATTTTCAATATTTTATTGCAAGTGTTGGATGACGGACGATTAACCGATGGCAAAGGACGTACGGTAGATTTCAAGAATACCATTATCATCATGACTTCTAATCTTGGAGCCGATATATTGGCTAATGCCACCGGAGCTGATGACGCTAAAAAGATAAAAGCCAGAATTATGGATATTGTTAAAGGAGCATTTCGTCCGGAGTTTATCAATCGTATAGATGAAATAACCATATTTCATAAGTTGGATAAAAATAACATCAAGGATATTGCCGAATTGCAAATTGCCGCAATAGAAAAACGTTTGGCAGGAAAAAATATTCATTTCCGTGTAACCGATACAGCCTTTATTTGGATTGTCAACAATGGATATGATCCTGTATATGGTGCTCGTCCGCTCAAAAGATTGCTAAAAACACAGTTAGAAAACAAATTAGCAATCAAAATTATTAATGGCGAAATCAACGACAATGATACTGCCGACATAATTGTATCCGGTGGCGCGCTGGATATTGTTCGTAATAAAAAGAAGTAAAATAAAACCCCGTTTTCGGGGTTTTATTTTGATTATGCACCACGCGGACCACGTTCAGGTATCGGAATACGAGGTGGCCGATTCTTTTTATATAGTTGATTACGTTGATTATTCGGAGAGTGATCTGCATTACCATTATCATCAAGAGCATGATGTGGCGTATTACGATAACGCGTTTCTGCTGTTGGCGGTTCAGCTGAAGGAAAGTTCATTTTTATTTTAGCGGCTTCTCCATAATTACTGACTAAATCACCCTCAACAAAACTATTTAAATTGTCTTTAGCATTTTTCAGAATTTTGTTAGCAGCACGCTCAAGAGCAGAGCCTTGGGTTTCTTCATCTTCCGGATCTCTAGGTGCTCGTTTATCCTTTTCATATTGGGCATCAATCAACTTATCAACAGTTGGTCTGTTTTCTGCCATCTTAACAACCATAAAGTCAATAAGTTTCTGCGGATCCTGATTAATATAATCATAGTTAAATGGCTTGCCATTTTTATCTTTGCCATTGGCAATCGCATAGAGCAGTTCTTCAGAAGCCATAACTGCACTAGCCATATCAGCCGTTGTCCAGCGGTCTTCTTTTTCTGGGCGGCATTGTTCACGAATATAACTTTCGATAGTGCTTTGATAACTGGCTGTAAACCTACTGAATTTAATATCACCCTTCAGCATTTCCAAAGAAGTTTCAAGCTTGCCGTCTGGTTTGCCGGACTCACGTTTAAATTTGGTATACCCTTCCAATTCACGAGCTAGGCGCATTTTCCAAATGAGCGATTCTTTGGGGTTAATTTTTGCCTCTTCTTTGTGAATTTTAAGCATTTCTTGCAAATTATCATTGGCAAAACCATCAAATCCGTCATCATTTTTGCTACGTTTAAGCTTAGGACAAATCGGAATAGAACCGGCGGCTTTCCAAAATGCTGAGTTTCCTGAACCACCTAATTCAACCGTAGGGCCGGCAGTAAAGTACTCACACCCCTGCGATTGGAAAGCTTTCAAAATCAGTTTAGCGTGTCCGCTTTTAATTTCCTTACCCGGTTCAATATACAACCAAGATTTGGGTGGTGGACCTTTATGAACTTTTACCGCAAAGGCCTTTTTGCGACTTTGCAATCCTTTTTTATCAAGCTCGGCATCATTTCGTTCATCAGCTTCATTCAGATAAGCAACCAGTTTCATACTGCAGTCAAGATTGCGTCGCCAGTGCAAAAGATTTTTGCGAAATCCCATAATACCGGCACGAGCTTCCATAGCTCCGCGCATTTTGCGGTAACTAGGACTAAGCTCTTTTGAGTTTAGGTATTTATCGTATTCATCACCTTGTACCGCCGGACGATCGTTAGAAGCTCCTTCCATTGGCTGACCGTCATTTTGTGGCGGCAACTCTTGTTTTTCTTTTTCTTCTTCGTGAGCTTGAGTATTTTGTTCAGCCATGAAAGCTTCGTTGAAAATATCTTTGAAAGATTTTCCGCTGTCACCCAATACCTTGATGTCTGAAGGTAAATTAATCAAATCAGGATCTTTTATTAATCCACCTTTGTAGAAAAAACGCGCTAATTCTTTAATTTGCGCTTCGCTCATTTCTGAATTGTCATTAGTCAAAACCAAAGATTGCGGTTTATCGGTAGCCTTATTGATATTAAGAGCAAAGTTAAGACCAGTTCCGTTCAGATCCATAACTTTCAGGCTGAGAGATTCATTGGTCGGCTCATAAGAGAATGATGCGCGATTAGCCCCAATATGTGGTTTATTAATTTCATATCCCAAAGGTTCGCTACCGTTCGCACCATTAAAAGCTTGCTCATAAAAACCTGTCAAAAGTTGAAGTTTTTCTTGGAGTTTAGGGTCGCTTTGTGCTCGCTCCGCCAGAGCATCCAAACCATTTAAATGTGGATTTTGAGATGTGTAGAGAGCATCATCAAAACGATCTAACGAATAAAGAGCTTTTACATCTGACTCAGTCTTAGCCAATGCTGCATCATCAGCTAATCCTTTATTTTTAATTTCTTGTCTTAATTCATCAAGCGTACCTGCCGAAAACTCCGTATCGGGATAATGTTCAACCAATAACTCGTATAACGTTTTGTCATCAAAAGGTAATCCGGCAGCTTCTAACTTTGTACCTAAAGCCCAAATATCATTAGGTCTTCGATCTTTTACAGCGGCTGCAAAATCATCAAACAAACCGGCTTGACGTATAGTATTAAGGTAACGCGCAGAATCCAAAACATCGTCCAACAACCCTTTTCCGCATTCTAAAGCATTATCTTTGTAATCCTCCGGCGTTTCAAAACCTATTTCATGTAATTGAGCCATGGTGCGAGTTCCTTTTGTACAAAAAGTGTTGATTTATTCTTAACTTATCATATTTTAGAGAAAAAAACAATATATTTTTGTCTAAATGTTGATGGTTTATTCAGGAAAGATGTTAACAGTGAATCATTGATAAACACTTAATGTTTATCGGTAAAAATACTTTTAGCTTTGTCTATAAGTGTGTCAGGAGTGGTAATTTCCGTATAAACATGCGTCGGTGTTAAAGGAATAGGATCTGTTTTGGTGACCGTAATGTAGCCGGCATTGGGACGAAAAGCGATAAAGCGCAGAGCAAATAAAACAAAAAAGCCGTTGGCAATAGAAAAAGCTATCAGAAAACTTATATTACCGAATAATTGCATAGCAAAAGAAACAGCAATAGGTCCACCGATCATTCCCAAACTTTGCAACATAATCAACATACCTGCGGCTTCGGTTCTTTCATCGTCTTCAATTTTATCATTTATATGCGAAACACAAATCGGATACAAAATGAATGTTCCGGCTCCAAGCAATAATCCACAAATAACAAGCTGTACTAAGCCTTCGTTAATAAATAATTGTATCCATGGCGCAATCAAAAACAATCCTCCACTTGTCCACATCATAACAAAACGCCTATCCATACGATCAGATAATCTGCCGATAGGAAATTGTATCAACATTCCACCAAGAATGGTAAAAAACATAAACAATGATATTTGTGCCATATCCAATCCCGATTTTTCGGCATAAATTGTGCCGAGGGTATAAACATTGCCCACCAATATTCCGCTGACAATACATCCGACCACACCAACCGGCGCAATCTTGTATAGTTGTTTGAACGACATACTCTTATGCTGTTTAATGTCTGGTGAAGGTAATGCTGTCAACGAAATTGGCACCAACGCTATTGAATAAAGTATTGAAATCAAAATAAAAGTAATAAATCCAAGTTTATCGGGAATGTTTAAAAATAATTGTCCCGATGCTGCTCCAAGATAAGATGTGATCATATATAACGACATAATCATGCCACGATTCTTGTTGTTGGAGCGGGTGTTTAGCCAACTTTCCAAACAAATCATTGCCGAAGCAAGACAATAGCCTTCAAGCAAACGCAAAAATCCCCAATACAATGGCGAAAAATAAACAGCATGCAATAGAATTAAGGCTGATAAAATAGATACATAAGCTGAAAAAGAACGTATGTGTCCAACGCGATTAATAATCTTATAGGCAGTCAGCGTAGCTAAAATATAGCTGACATAGTATACGGAAAGAATCAGACCGGAATAAAAAGTCGGTACATTCGCATCATTTAAGCGAATAGCCAAATATGAAGATAACAGACCACTGGCCAAACAAGTAAATAATGTACCGACAAAAAATGCCGTCAAAGGAGAAACCAATGCCTTAACAGACTTCAAATTATTCCAAAAGTTGTGCATGAATTCTCCCACGTTATGTTATTTTTTGAGCATCACCTCCGGTGATTTAATACCCAATAAATACAGCAACAACCTTAAAATATCCCTAACCAATTTTGCCAATTTCAAACGCGATGCTGCCAGTATGGTGTCTTCTGCATTCATAATTGAGGAAGCATTATAAAAAGTAGAAAATGTTTGTGCCAATGTATAGGCATAGTCAGACAAAATACTGGGTTCTTTTTCCGCATGAGCGCGCATAATAACAGCATTAAGTTGTGCCAACTTAAGAGCCAAATCACGTTCTTCTCGATTAGAAATCGTTATTGTCCCTGAATTAATTCCGTTTTCGGAAGCTTTGCGCACAATTGAGTTAATACGTGCAATCGCATATTGTATATAAGGACCGGTTTTTCCTTCAAACTTTGCAAAATCATCAAGCTCAAATACATACCCCGAAGCTGTATTATTTTTCAGATCTTGAAATTTAATGGCTCCAATAGCAATTTCGGAAACCAGATTTTCAATATAATTTGTGTCATATTGTTCATCCGGTGCGGGCATTGATTCTCGCACCTTATCTTTAGACATATTAATCAAATCTTCAAGATTCATGACACCGCCGTCACGTGTTTTAAATGGTTTGCCATCTGCTCCGTTAACTGTGCCAAACCCCACATGTTTGAACTTGGCATCGGGAGCCAAACCAAGCTTATCGGCAACTTCAAATACTTGTTCAAAATGCAAAGACTGGCGTTTGTCAACAACATAAATAATTTCATCAGCTTTCAAATCATCAGCACGCATTTTAATTGTTGCAATATCTGTCACCTGATAGGCAAACCCCCCATCAGATTTAACCAAAATAACCGGAGGTTTAGGTTTGTTTGTTTCTTCCAAACGAACAATAATGGCCCCATCATCAACCTCCGAAACACCTTTCTGCTCGGCAATTTTTACAATCTCGGCACAAGTTTCATGAGCATCGCTTTCACCCAACCACAAATCAAAATGAGCCTCCAGTGCATCATAATTTTCTTTAACCGCATCCACAGACACTTTGCGCAAATGTTGCCATGCTTTCCGATACTCAGCATTGCCGTTTTGTAACTCGGCAGTAATAACACGAGCATTTTCTTTGGCTGTTTCATCTTCTTTGCAACGAGCATTGGCTTTTTTATAAAAACTGGAAATATCCGCAATGTTATAGGTTTCAATTTTTTCAAGCGAGCCGTCTTGCAAAATAACTTCAGCAAGAATCATTCCCATTGGCGTACCCCAGTCACCGAAATGAACATCGGAAATAACTTTGTTGCCGACAAATTTTTCAATACGGCGGATTGATTCGCCGATAACAGCAGAGCGCAGATGTCCTACATGCAAAGCTTTCGCCACATTCGGGCCGCCAAAGTCCATAACAACCGTTTTAGGAGCATTAATACAAGAAACACCAAAGCGTTCATCTTCAGAAATTCTATCCATATTAGCAGCGATTAACGAATCTTTGAGCGATAAGTTGATAAAACCGGGGCCATCAATAGATATATTTGCAAAATCGCCGTCTTTTTCCAATTCAGATACAATTCTGGTTGCAATTTCACGTGGATTTTTGCGTTCACTTTTAGCTAAAGCCAAAGCCCCGTTGCATTGAAAATCACTCAAATCAGGGCGGTCAGAAACTTTAACAAAGGCAAATTTTTCATCAAGTTCAAGTGCTTTAAAAACAGCAACTAGTTTTTGATTAATAATATTTTCCAAAGACAAATTCATGAGAAGTATTCCTTAATATTATTTTTCACATTTAAAATAGTAATGGTTGGGGACAAACAATCGGCAAGTGAATAATGTCTGTCGTACCGGTTCTGCGTGTGTGCCGGTTTTTTGACGAACACACTCTTCATCGGCCAATTTTTTTACTCGTTCATATTTGGTATAAATGCTATTATAGCAAATTGCCGGAGCATCAGGCTTAGAAGCCCCAACATACATACTTTCCGGATTTTTTGCTCCGGCTTCGCGACGACGGTCAACAAAAGCATCAAACTGCGAACAACTGCTCAAAAAAACAGTTAACAAAAGCATATTTATAATTTTTTGCCTAGACAAATTAAAAAACTCCATTACATTATCTGTAAATTTATACCAACATACTCAAAGAAGATAAAAAATGCAAGAAAACAAATACATTGGCGATGAAAAAATGGCTAAAATGCTGGAGCATTACAATTGTCCGACACCATTGGAGGTCGTAAAAATGCGTTTTGCCGGAGCAATTTGCAGTCCCAATCTTGAATTGCGTCCGACAGATGTTATTTCTTCTTTTTGGCCGCAAGGACAAGCACCGCGCTTACAAACCAAAGATGAGGCGGATTTGTTTTTCAAATTTTTTATGGGGCTTTGGGACGAAATATTTAATCAAGTTCAATCCAATAAAATCAAGCTTGATAAAATTTCTGCCAAAGATATTGCTTATTATTGCGAGCGCCGTTATGCGGAGATTGAGCTTGGTTATGTAGAAGGATTTTGGGGAGGAAAGCAAGATATTAAAATTCCCGGCTTTCTTGCGGAATTAATAGATAATATCTCAGAATTGGCAACAGTTTACAATACTCTTAGCAAAAAATTTGCTAATGGAGCCGGTATTGATGAAATTATGCAAGCCATTCAATCTTGTGATAAGACTGTCGAAAAATCAATTTCTTTTATAATAGAAAACTCTGTTTTACCTCGTATTGAAAGCCTTAAACGTATTGTAAACTAAGGCATAAACACAAAACTATTGACATTATTCGCAAAAATAAGCAGATTATGCTTATTCAGTTTTCAATCGCTTGATTGAAAACTGGGATTGTTTTAATTATCGGAGAATTTTTATATGGAACTAATGGAAGGTATTTTGACCAGACGTTCAATCCGCCGTTATCAGGATAAAAAAATCGACAAGAGTGTACTGGAAGAAATTATCAAGGCTGCGCAATTTTCACCGAGCGCTCACAATAAACAACCATGGGAATTTCTAATTATTGAAGACAAAGAAATTTTAGCAGAGTTGCGTTATATTCAGCGTTGGACATCTTTTGCCAAAGATGCTGCTTGTGTGGTTATAGTTTGCGGTGATACCGAAAAATCATTTAGTCGTAGCAAAGAAAATGAAGAATGGGATTTTGTTGATGTTGATTGCGCAATTGCCACGCAAAGCTTGATGTTGGCAGCTTGGTCCAAAGGTATTGGCAGTTGTTATTGCGGAGCTGCACCGATGCAAAGTATTGTTGATGCTTTGCGAGAAAAATTGCAATTGCCGGAAAACATTCGTCCATTTGCAATTGTTCCGTTGGGTTATCCTGATGAAACACCCAAACATCCTGATGATCGCTATAAACCGGAAAAAATTCACTGGGGGAAATGGTAGTCGGTTATTGATAATCATGATTTTTGCATGAGTAACAACTCATAATTTTCGCTTGAAAATACGATAAATCGTGATAAATTATTGGCGAAATAGAGAGAAGATACCTTTATTTTAGGTGTTTTCACAGCCCGTGCGGGGCGTTCCGCACATATAATATAAGGATAAATAAATATGGTAGTTCGTGTAGCTATTAATGGTTATGGCCGTATTGGTCGTTTAACTCACCGTGCTATGGTTGAATCCGGTCGCACAGATATTGAAGTTGTTGCTATCAACGACTTGGGTAAACCGATTGACAATGCTCGTTTGCTCAAATACGATTCTGTTCATGGTCGTTTCAAGGGCGAGGTTTCAGCTGACGACAATTCATTGACCGTTAATGGCCACAAAATTCAAGTTTTTGCAGAGAAAGATCCTGCCAATTTGCCTTGGAAAGAACTCAATATTGATGTTGTTATGGAGTGTACCGGTATCTTTACTTCTAAAGAAAAAGCCATGGTTCATATCAATGCCGGTGCTAAACAGGTTTTGGTTTCTGCTCCCGCTAAAGAGGCTGATAAAACTATCGTTTTCGGTGTAAACAGCAATACCTTGGACGGTTCTGAGCGCGTTGTTTCCAACGCTTCTTGCACCACCAACTGCCTTGCTCCGGTTGCTTATGTTTTGCAAAAAGTTTGCGGTATCAAAAAAGGTTATATGACAACCATTCACTCTTATACCGGTGACCAGAGAACATTGGATATTGTTCACCCTAAAGATCCGTATCGTGGTCGTGCTGCTGCCTTGAATATGATTCCTACTTCTACCGGTGCCGCCAAAGCTGTTGGCTTGGTTCTTCCTGAATTAGCCGGAAAACTTGATGGTTCCGCTGTTCGTGTTCCGACCCCTGATGTTTCTTTGGTTGATTTGACTTTCATTCCGGAAAAAGCTACCACAGCAGAAGCTATCAATTCAGCAATGAAAGCGGCTGCCGAAGGTGAACTCAAAGGCATTTTGGAATACAATGATGAACCTTTGGTTTCTCAGGATTTTGTTACAGATCCGCATACATCTATCTTTGATGCTGGTCAAACCAAGATTGTTGATGGTGACTTTGTTCGCATTGTTTCTTGGTATGACAATGAATGGGGCTTCTCTAACAAGATGTCTGATACTGCTGTTGCTATGGCAAAGAGCTACAAAGCTTAATTGGTTTGGAACAAGCCCTCTTGGATTTCCAAGGGGGTTTTGTTTTTTGTTAAAAGGAAAAATTTATGAGCGAATATAAAACAATCAATGATTTAGTCGATATTAATTGCAAAGTTGCTATGTTGCGCGCTGATCTTAATGTTCCGATGGACGAGAATTTTCATGTAACCAATACTGCTCGTATCGATCGTACGGTTCCAACTATCAAAACCCTAATGGATAAAGGAGCCAAAGTTGTTGTAATTTCTCACTTTGGTCGTCCGGAGGGTAAAGGGGATATGAAAAACTCTTTGTCACATGTTGCTCCGGAATTAGAAAAGGCTCTCGGCAAGCATGTTGTTTTTGTTGATGACTGTATCGGTCCCAAAGTTGAAGAAGCTGTTAAAAATATGCAAAATGACGAAGTTTTGTTGTTGGAAAATTTGCGCTTCTACAATGAAGAGAAAAAAGGTGATGAAGCTTTTGCCGCAGAGTTGGTAAAGCCGGCGGATGTTTATGTTTCCGATGCTTTTTCAACAGCTCACCGCGCTCATGCTTCCATGGTTGCTGCGGCAAAATTAAAGCCTGCCGCGTTTGGTCTATTGATGGAAGAAGAAGTTAATGCTCTGTCCAAAGGTTTGAATAATCCACAACGACCATTAATGGCGGTTGTCGGCGGTTCTAAAGTTTCAACAAAATTGGATTTGTTAAATAATCTGGTCAAAAAGGTTGATAAGCTTGTTATTTCCGGAGGTATGGCTCATACTTTTATGAAAGCTAGCGGTATTGATACTGTTAATGAAGCAAATTCTTTGGTTCAAATGGATATGCTTGATACAGCTAAAGATATTATAGCAACCGCAAAAGCTAATAATTGCGATATTGTTTTGCCCTTAGATGTTGTTGTTTCTAAAGAATTCAAGGCAGATGCCGAACACAAGACCGTCGCTCTTGATGATATTCCCGCAGAAGGCTGGATTTTGATGGATGTTGGTGATAAGACAATTGCCTCAATTAACAGCAAGCTTGATGAGTGTAAAACTTTAGTTTGGAATGGTCCGCTTGGTGTATTTGAACTCAAGCCGTTTGATAATGCCACCAATAAAGTCGCAGCTCATGCCGCCGATTTGACTAAGGCTGGTAATATAATGTCAGTTGCCGGCGGTGGCGATACTGTTTCAGCTTTGGATAATGCCGGAGTTGCTGATAAATTTTCCTATATTTCAACAGCCGGTGGTGCTTTCCTTGAATGGATGGAAGGTAAAGAACTGCCCGGTGTGGTTGTCCTTAAAAAATAGGTTTTATTTTCCACAAAAAAGACCCTTGCAAAACTGCAAGGGTCTTTTTCTATATTATTACGCTTTAGCAAGAACGAATATTCCAGATTCTGTCTGCATATTCCATAATTGCGCGATCAGAGGTAAACTTACCGATACGAGCAACATTAAGCAAAGCTTTTTGCGCCCAAACTTCAGGTTTAAGATAATCTTTTTCTGCTTCAGCCATTTTTTTATCAAAAGCTTCTAAATCAGCCAAAACAAAGAAATAGTCACGATTGACAAGTTCTTCAAAAATAGGCTTAAACAGAAGAACAAAATCTTTTTCGCAGAACATATTGGAATTTACGGCATTTAAAATTCTACGAACATAATTATTGTTGTCATAAATTTCACGAGGATTATAAGTAGCGCGTTTGGCTTGCACTTCTTTTTCTGTCAAACCAAAGAGATAGAAATTATCTTCACCTACTTCTTCGCGAATTTCAACATTAGCCCCATCAAGGGTGCCAATCGTCAATGCTCCGTTAAGGGCAAATTTCATATTTCCGGTACCGCTGGCTTCAAATCCCGCCGTTGATGATTGAACACTCAAGTTAGCTGCCGGAATCAAAACTTCAGCCAATGACACTTTATAATCCGGCATAAATACCACTTTGAGCATATCATTGACACGTGGATCTTTATTCACCACCTCAGCCACATTATTAATCAATTTAATAATAAGCTTGGCAAAGTTGTATGACGGGGCAGCTTTTCCTGCAAATATATATGTTTTTTTGCAAGCTGGCTTTACATTGTCTTTGATAATGTCAAGATAATCGCCGATAACTTGCAGAATTGTCATAAGCTGGCGTTTGTATTCATGTATACGCTTAGCGTGAACAATAAACATACTTTCGGGATCCACAACAATACCTGTATTTTTGAGGATAATTTTAGCCAACCGTTTCTTGTTTTCTATTTTCACATCGCGGAAAGCCTGCATAAATTTCTTATTATCAACAAAATCTTCAAGCTGTTTAAGTTGTGTTAAATCAGTTACCCAACCATTGCCAATTTTAGAAGATATTAAGCCGGCCAAAGGTGTGTTGGCATGCAACAGCCAACGACGAGGGGTAATACCATTTGTAACATTAGTGAATTTTTCCGGCCAAAGTTCATAAAACTCAGGAACCAAAGATGTTTTAATTAAGTTGGAGTGAATTTCGGCAACTCCATTAACGGAGAACGAACCGACAATAGAAAGGTTTGCCATACGAATAATCTGCTTATCGCCTTCACCATATACAATAGTAACTTTATCAAGCTTGGCTTTGTCATCGCCAAACTTAGAACGAGCAAATTCCATAAAACGTCTGTTGATTTCATAGATAATCTGCAAATGTCTGGGCAACATACGACCGATAATGCGAGCCGGCCATGTTTCAAGAGCCTCCGGTAACAACGTATGGTTGGTATAAGCAAAAACTTTGGTGGTTATGTCCCAAGCATCTTCCCAATCCTGCCCATATATATCAACCAAAATACGCATCATTTCGGGGATAGCAATAGCGGGATGGGTATCATTTAGTTGAATAACCACTTTTTCCGGCAATTGCTTAAAGTCTTCGCTCTTTTCCATAAAGCGTCGTAAAATATCTTGGATTGCGCAAGATGCAAAAAAGTATTGCTGTTTAAGGCGCAGTTCTTTACCGGATTCTACTGCATCGGAAGGATATAAAACTTTAGAAATTGTTTCCGTTTCAATTTTTTCCTTCATTGCTTCAATATATCCGCCTTCATTAAAGATATTGATGTCAAGTTCGTCATCTGTTTTGGCGGAGAACAGACGCAAATAGTTAACTGATTTACCTGCGTATCCTACAATTGGGAAATCATGTGGAACACCATAAAGAGTCTGGGTGTTCATCCACACAAAGCTTTTTTGTCCGTCCGGATTGTCAAAAATTTCCACATCACCGTAAATAGGTATTTTTACTGTACGATCATGGCGAGCAAACTGCCAAGGAGAATTTTCACCAAGCCAACTGTCAGCCTGTTCAACTTGATAACCATTTTCAAATTTTTGCTTAAACAAACCAAACTTATAGTTTATGCCGTAGCCAAAACCGGCCACACCGAGAGATGCCATTGAGTCAAGATAGCAAGCTGCAAGTCGTCCTAAACCGCCATTGCCAAGAGCAGGATCATATTCGGCATCAAAAATTTCTTCAAGGGGAATATCAGGAAAACCGTCTATTTTAATATTTTTGAGAATGTCAAACAAACCAAGGTTATGAAGATTATTTTCCAAAGAACGACCTATAAGATATTCAATCGACAAATAATAAATTCTTTTGGAATTACATTTATTGTAGCGAGCAATGGTTTCATACATTTTATCCATTGCAAACTCACGCACAGCCAAGGCAATTGCTTCAAGGGCTTCATCTTTATCTATTTCACAGGTGCGCTTTCCGATAAAATATTTGATATAATGTTCAATTGATAGTTTGAGTCTGGCTCTGTCAATTTCGCTGATAATTGCCGAATTTTTATTCACTTTAACATTCTCCCCAATGAAAATTCGTTACAATCTTAAAGCTAGCCTAAATTGTTTGAAATATGGTTAATATAAGTTTATTTTTTCGACTTTCACTAACGGAGTTATTAGTTTTTTAAGAAATGTGCTTGTAAATTTTAAGTCACGACGATATAATCGCAAACAAATTTGATATTAAATATAGAGGGTTAATTATGAAAAAAACTTTTGTGGCGGGTCTTATGTTAGCAACGGCACTTAGCGCTTCTGCAACAGCTCATGCCGCTACGATTTTTGAAGCTTTGAGTGAAACATACAACACAAATCCAACTTTACAAGCTCAACGCGCATACTTGCGTGGTGTTGATGAAAATGTCGCAATTGCTAAATCCGGTTTTCGTCCGTCTATTTCTGTTGATGGTTCTTACCGAACTCGTAACATAAATGTTGATAACGATTCTCCGACTGCTAAAATTGGTGGTGGGGATACGGATACGATGGCTGTTTCTGCTCAAATATCCCAACCGTTGTTTAGCGGTTTTTCAACTGTCAATTCAGTAAAGTCAGCCGATCAATATGTTAGAGCTGAGCAGAATAATTTGTATAATGTTGAGCAAAATGTATTTTTAGAAGCTTCAACAGCATATTTGGATGTTGTTCGCGATACAGCAATTGTTGAATTGCAAAAAAATAATGAAAAATTACTAAAAAAGCGTCTTGATGAAACCATGCAAAGATTTAACGTCGGAGAGGTTACTCGTACTGATGTTTCACAAGCAAAAGCGCGTTATTCTCAGGCAATGTCTGATCGGATAGCTTCAGAAGGAGCTTTGCAGGCATCCAAAGCCAATTATATCAAATTAATCGGTTCTAAGCCTAATAGCCTGTCTACGCCGGAAAATATCAAAACATTTTTGCCTGAAAGTTATGATGAAGCTTTGAACTATGCGTTGAAGAAAAATTTTACGATTCGTCAGGCTAAGAATATACTCAATTCTCGAGGTTATGATGTTTATGCCAATACTGGTGGATTGTTGCCGCAAATAAGTTTAGATGCCGCTGCCACACGTAGTGAGGAAGATAATAGCAGTTATGCCGGAGATGTAACAACCGATGCGGTAGAATTGGGCGTAAATATGTCTATTCCTTTATATCAAGGCGGTGCAACAAGGGCCAAGATTCGTCAAAGTAAATATAATAAATGGCAAGCTCAGGAAGCTGTTTTGGAAGCTCGTCGTCAAGTGGAAGCAACAGTTTTAAGTGCATGGGAATATATGAAAGCTAACGAAGCACAGATTTCTGCAATTAAAGATCAGGTAAAGGCCAATGCCATAGCCTTGGATGGTGTGCAAAAAGAAGAAGCTTTAGGAAATCGCACGGTATTAGACGTTTTGGATGCTTATCAAGAATTGCTGAATTCTAATGTCAATGAGGTTACAGCCAATCGCGACTATTATGTTTCAGCTTTGCAGCTGTTGGTTGCTATGGGCAAGTTGACAGCTAAAGACTTAAACCTTGATGTTAAATTATATGATGCTAAAAAATTCTACAAAGAAACACGTGATAAATGGCTTGCATTAAACTAATGCCTTGTCAATATCTGATTTTTATGTAGAATAAATCTAAATCATCAAAACAGGAAATTTAAAAATGGCAGAAGATAATAATCAAGATATGGCAATGGAAGACATCTTATCCTCAATAAAAAATATTCTTGAGGAGGATGAGGCTGGAAGAATAGCTGAAAAACCCCTTTCCGAAGAACCATTGATTGATGAAGCGGGAGAGGTTAATGTTGACGATATTCTGGAACTATCTCCCGACATGATGATCAACGATGCAATCGGTACAGAAGTTACAGAACCTGTCGCAGAAAATATTAATTTGGAAGCAGAGCTTAATGAGGTAAACGTTCCGGAGTTGCCGTCAGAAACAGATTTTCAAATAAATGATTCTGAATCTCAAGGAGTACAGGCTAATGTAGGTCTGGGTTGGGAAGATTTTGAATCAGACCCCCTTGATGCAGAAAAGAAAGTTTCTTCTGCGGAAGATTTAATTGAAAATGATGATACTGTTTTGTCGGCAGAAAAATCCTCTCCTGCTTTGGCAGCTGAAGAAGAGCCGATTACATCATCAATTAAAGAAGATACAACCACAGTTGAGTCAAATACGATTGACTTAGCTTCAGAAATTGAAAATCAGCCGGAACCGAATATAGAACGTTCATCAGAGCAAGTTTTTGAGGCTGAAAAATCTGAAGAACAAAAACCTGTTGCTGTTTCTGAAGCGGAGTTATCTGTAACTCAAGTTTCAGAGGAACAGGCATCTGATGCTGTGGATGTTTCTGCCAGTATTATCAGTAATTTTACCAAAATGTTTTCACGAGCCGAACCCAAGGCAGAGCCGATTCCTG
>JAFTLF010000010.1 GCA_017452885.1 Alphaproteobacteria bacterium | reverse complement strand
TTTGGTTTAAGTACTTGCTGTCTGCACAATATTCCCCCCAAGACACCCCAAGACACCCCAAGACACAACCCAAGTTCACCAACCTAATCAACAGTCGGATGTATCTGCTGTGCAAAACAAGATTATCAAGTTCTGCCAAACACCTCGCTCAGTCGCAGAAATTGCAGAAATGCTTGGAGTTAAGGATAAGAAATGGGTAAAGGATAAATACATGAAGCCCCTCATTGGCTCGAAACTTGCACTCACTATTCCTGATAGACCTAATAGCCGATATCAGAAATATAAGGCTGTTGAAGATTAGTGGAATCATAGCAAGAACAATGGATCTTTTTGTTGGTAATTGATAAAAAAAATCGGTTCTATAGTAATCAATCCGCACTTTCTGCCATTTTTTGTTGCGGATTCGGTGCCGGGAAGTATTATCTTAAGTAAAGGAGATAGATGACTGATGAAGACAATTTTCCACAAAATCCTTGCCTCCACAGCCCTGTGCTTTGTGGCGGTGGTGAGCCAATCTTGCCAAAGCCCTTCTGCAGAAAAGCCGACAGAGCCGTATGTCCGACAAATGCCGTACTCACCCATGCAGGATGCCGAGTTGGAGAAAGCCAGCCGGGAGTGGTTGGCGAAGTTGCAATCGCTGGCGAGCTCGTGTAAAAGCGTTCGCGTGGTTATTCAATGGACTTGGAGCACAGGCCTTATCTTGCAAGGAACAGAAGTTCCTTTGACCGAATCAGAAAAAGCCGAATTGCTGAGTCTGATTGGCAGAATCCGGCCCGTAAAGCCGGATGTGTGTGCTGACCTTGACCATGCATACGCGCTGGAATTGGAGTTTACGATGGCAGATGGCAGCATTAAAACAATGCCTTTCCCACATGTTACCTCGCTAAGCTGTGTCAGTTCAGACGGCTATGCTTTCATGTGCAGCATGGCTCTGCCGGATGCCGATGCCGAACGCTGGGATAAGCTCGCCAAACATGAGTGGGTGATTCAAAGGATAAACCGGACCGGTAAACGCAGATAATCCCGTGGCAAGCGTCTTTTATAGAATTTTTCTTCGGTATCATTCAAAAAGGCTTGAAGTAACATGATAAAAATGAGATAATAACAGCAACGTAACCATTCTATTTATGAAAAGATTTTTTTACAATATCGCTTTAATGTTCATTATTGTGGCCACGCCGTGCTATGCTGAATTTGAGCTGACTGACGCTCAGGAGGCCATGTTGGAGCAATGCTTGGCCCCTGTAAAATCTGCCGAAGATGATTTGGCAAAAGTCGGTGAGCTTCTGATGCAGATTCGCAACGGCAAGGTATCTGCAAAAGATTCCATACAGACAGTGAAGCAGCTTTTAGATGCTATAGAACAGAACCGCAAGGCATTCATGGAAATGAAGCGACCGGAGGATGAAAACGTTGCCGAAATTGTATCATTGTATATGAGATGGAATGGTGACAAACTAGTCACATACACGGATATTCTGATACAGTTGGGCACAGAATTGCTGAACAACCCTGACACGGATGCAGAGCTGGCAAACGTACTGAATCATTGCTTTGTTGCTCCGTCTTTGCATCGGTTGAGCCGGTATGCAGAGGAAGACCTTGCAGAAGCTGAACCCGAAATACAGATTTTGAAACAATTTTCCGAAATTGCTCGGGAATTGATTCGTACACTTGATTCCATCTCCAATAAAGAAGAAGCCGATGCTGCAGCACCGAGAGTGAAGCAACTGTTGGCGCAATTGCTTCTTCAGGAAAAACAAGTACGTTCCTTATCTCCCAGAGGTAAATCAGAAATCCATCAGGAAATCATCCAAACGGCGGGATATACATACGGGTTTCCGTTGATTATGATGGAGCTTGAAGAAGCTATCGACACCATTTCCGATGAACACTCCTATTATGAATCTGCCTCGTTGAAAGAGGTGTTTGAT
>JAFTLF010000086.1 GCA_017452885.1 Alphaproteobacteria bacterium | reverse complement strand
GAAAATTCAAGGAATTTTGGCAACCGGCGGTCCGGGCATGGTCAAAGCCGCTTACACCAGCGGAAAACCGGCTCTTGGTGTCGGCTCGGGAAATACACCTGCCATTATTGATGAAACTGCTCAAATTAAATTGGCCGTATCTTCAATTTTGATGTCTAAAACTTTTGATAACGGCATGATTTGCGCTTCTGAACAATCGGTTATTGTTGTCGATGACATATACGAAGAAGTAAAAAAAGAATTTAATTATCGCGGAGCTTATATCCTGAACAAAAAAGAAACTCAGCAGCTTTCTAAAATCATTTTAACCGATAAAGGTGTTAACGCTGCAATAGTCGGACAACCGGCATATAAAATTGCCGAATTAGCCGGATTTAAAGTTCCTCATGATGCCAAAATTTTGATTGCCGAACAAACAGATTATACCAACAGCAATCCTTACGCTCACGAGAAACTTTCTCCCATTTTAACCATGTACAAAGCCGAAAACTTTGAAAAAGCTACAGATATTGCCCTTGCTTTGATTAATTTGGGTGGTCTAGGACATACCTCAGTCCTTTATACTGATGAACGTATTCAAGACAGAATAGATTTCTACGCACAAAAAATGCCAACCGGCAGAATATTAATCAACTCACCGGCATCCCAAGGTGGTATTGGTGATTTGTACAACTTCCGCTTAGAACCGTCATTAACACTCGGTTGCGGTTCTTGGGGCGGAAACTCCGTCAGTGAAAACGTGGGGGTCAAACATCTATTGAATTATAAAACAGTTGCAGAAAGGAGAGAAAATATGTTGTGGTTTAAAGTACCTCCCAAAATTTATTTCAAACGCGGCTCAACCGATTTGGCTCTGCGTGAATTTGAAGGCAAAAAACGTGCTTTCATTATTACTGACAGATTTTTGTTTGACAGCGGTGCTGTCCGCACAGTCACCGATGTATTGGAAGAAATCGAAATTGACTATCAAATTTTCTTTGATGTACAACCGGATCCGACCCTTTCAACCGCCAAAACAGCTCTCTCTATGGTCAACACCTATCAACCTGATTTGATTATTGCTCTCGGTGGCGGTTCGCCAATGGATGTCGGTAAAATTATCTGGCTGATGTACGAACAACCCAATACCAATTTTGAAGACATTTCCATGCGCTTTATGGACATCAGAAAACGCATTTGCTCAATTCCGGATTTGGGTAAAAAAGCCGATTTGGTTTGTATTCCGACCACATCTGGAACCGGCTCGGAAGTTACACCGTTTTCAATCATTACAGATGATGAAACACATGTTAAATACGCAATTGCCGACTATGCCTTAACCCCCAAAATGGCAATTATTGATGCCAATTTTGTTGATAATATGCCCAAAGGTCTAACCGCTGCCGGTGGTATTGATGCACTGGTTCACTCAATTGAAGCTTATGTTTCTTGCATGGCAACTAATTACACCAATTCTTTGGCACTGGAAGCAATTAAACAAATCTTCCGCTATTTGCCACGTTCATACGAAAACGGAAGTGCAGATCCTTTTGCCAGAGAAAAAATGCACAATGCGGCAACAATTGCCGGCATGGCTTTTGCCAATGCATTTTTAGGATTATGCCACTCTATGGCGCATAAATTAGGAGCAATGTACAATATTCCTCACGGTATTGCCAACGCAATGCTTCTTTGTCAGGTTATTCGCTTTAATGCCAATGACAAACCTGCAAAACAAGCTATTTTCCCACAATATAAAGCTCCTGAAGCCAAAAAACGCTACGCACAAATTGCTCACGTTTTGTATTTAGGAAATGAAAAGTCAACCGATGACGAACGAGTTGAGTTATTACTGAATGCCATTGTTGAATTAAAGAAGACTGTCGGCATTCCGGCATCTATTCGTGAATGGGGAATTGACGAAAAAACTTTCAAAGAAAATTTGGATAGTCTTGTTCGCTTGGCTTATGACGACCAATGTACCGGAGCCAACCCCGTATATCCGCTCATGAGCGAAATCAAACAAATTTATTTAGATGCTTTTGAAGGTAAATTCTAAGAACATGACGGCAATTTCAAACAAGATAATAAATAGACTGACCTTATATCACTGTTTGTTGAAGTATACATTCAACGATAAGAATTTTATTTCAAGCTTTGAAATTGCCGATATACTTGACTTAGATGATTCTCTCGTCCGCAAGGACATCGCCCTGTGCGGTGTCCTCGGACGCAGAAAAAACGGCTATCAAACAAACGACTTGAAACAAGCAATTGAACAAACTTTGGGCTTTTCCCAACGCAAAAAAGTTGCCATTGTCGGTGCCGGCAATCTGGGAACTGCACTTGTCAATTATGCCGATTTTAAAGATTATGGTATAGATGTTTTGGCTCTTTTTGATAATGACCCCTCCAAAATAGGACAAAAAGTTGGCAGCAATCTTATTTTAAGTTTGGAACAATTATCAAACATATCTTCAAAAAATAACATTAAAACCGTTATCCTTGCTGTTCCTCCTACTAAAGCTCAGGAAGTAACAAACTATGTCGTAAAATGCGGCATTAAATTTATTTGGAACTTTACTCCGGTTATCTTAAAAACTCCGCCAACAGTAACAATACATCACGAAAATATCGTAAGCAGTTTTCTGCAAATGCACAAAGAAACAATGTGATACAAAACCGACAGCATGGCTATAGATCTTATCATAGACATTAATAAAGCAAATGACCTTCAATTTAAGGCTGTATTCAATGAATATCCACCGGCTAATACCGCTGGTATCGTTTTAGTTCAAACCAAGATTGCTCCCAATCTTCACACCCTTGATGTTTTATATAACAACGATTTTATTCCCAAACATAACAAAAACCGCCCATAAAGAGCGGTTTTTTATTGGTCGGAATGACTGGACTCGAACCAGCGACCTCTTCGTCCCGAACGAAGCGTTCTACCAGGCTGAACTACATTCCGAAATTTCGAGAGCATAATACTCGTAAAATTCTTTTAATCAAGCAAAAAATTTCATTGTCCTATACATTGATATGAAAAACCCAATTTTTTAGCCTCTTCCGAAGATAATAAATTGCGTAAATCCACAATGTTAGGCGTATTCATCAGCTCTTTGACTTCTTCTAAATTAATTTTCTTAAACTCTGGCCATTCAGTCAAAATAACTAACACATCCGCCCCATCAACAGCATCTGTTATACTTGTGGCATATTCAACCTTATTACCCAAAATCTTGGCAGCATTTTCCATAGCTTTAATATCATAAACCTTAAGCTGTACATTATGTTTTAACAATTCAGCCACAATTTGCATCGCCGGAGATTCGCGACAATCATCCGTACCATTCTTAAAAGCCAACCCCAAAACAGCCACCTTAGCATCAGGAATCGTTTTAATAACCTCCAACACCCGATTCGCCATTTCTGTCTTGCGAGCATCATTACCGCGAATTGCCGCCTCAATCAAAGTCAGCTCAACACCATATTGTCGCCCCATATATGCCATTGCATTGGTATCTTTGGGAAAACAAGACCCACCATACCCAGGGCCGGGATTAAGAAATCTGCCACCGATACGATTATCCAACCCCATACCTTTGGCAACTTCATAAATATCGGCACCGGCTTTTTCACAAAAATTAGCCATTTCGTTAATATAATGAATCTTCATTGCCAAAAAAGCATTTGAAGCATATTTAATTGTTTCTGAAGAACGTCTTCTGACAAACAATATCTCCGTTTTTCCTTCAAATGGCTTATAAAGTTCTTTCAATAAATTTGTCGCTTTTGCACTGTTTGCACCAATAACAATTCTATCCGGATTAAAAAAGTCATGAACAGCAAAACCTTCACGCAAAAATTCCGGCAAAGACACCACATCAAAATCAGCCCGAGGATTACGAGAACGAATAATTTTTTCCACTTCGTCACCGGTTCCAACCGGAACAGTCGATTTAGTAGCAATTACCGTATAACCTTGTAAATAAGGAGCTAATTCTTCCGCTGCCGCATGAATATAACACATATCAGCTTCTTTAGTAATCGGATGCGGAGGAGTACCAACTGCCAAAATAACCACATCAGCGTTTTCTACCCCTTCACGCATTGAGGTTGTAAATTTCAAACGACCACTGCGAATATTACTCAAAAGCATTTCATCCAAACCGTCTTCAAAAATAGTCGGTTTACCGGACTGCAAAGTTTCAATTTTAGAAACATCATTATCAATGCAAAACACTTCATTCCCAAGCTCTGCCAAACCAACACCTGTTGGCAACCCCACATAACCGGTTCCGATAATACCTATTTTCATTTCAACCTCAATATCAGTTTAATATGCTCTCATTACTAGCAAATTTATTCATTGCATGCAACTCATATTCTCGACATAAACACACCCCCATTTTGCGCTTGCCAAATAAGAGTTCGTATATTAACTTAGGTATCACAAACAATTATGAGGATAAAATGAATACAAAAATTTCCTATTTCCTAGCCAGTTTTTTGGGTGTCGGATATGCTCCTTTCGCTCCAGGAACAATTGGTTCTCTGGCAACACTACCCTTAGCTTTTGTATTAGCTTTTATGTACGGATTTAGCGGTATTCTGATTGGTGTGGTCATTTCTTTTTTTCTTGGTGTCGCCGTCATCCGCGAAGTATTAAAGTCATCTCGACATGACCCCTCATTCATCGTCATTGACGAAGTCGCCGGACAATTATTAAGCTTTGTTCCGGTTGCTGATTTTCTGCAAGGAAACACCGCGTCTTCTGCTTGGCTTACCTATCTGCTGGGTTTTGGACTTTTCCGTTTGTTTGATATTACCAAACCCCAACCTGCCAAATGGGCTGATACTAAACTCATTAATGCGTGGGGAGTTATGCTTGATGATATTTTTGCCGGTGTTTATGCTGCTGTTATTCTATACTTACAACATCGGTATCTGCCGTTTTAATCATTGCCAACACTATAATCCAAAGAGGCCGACATGAAATTAGGCAAATTATACAACAAACTGCTTCGAATGCTCAGACTTATATCTGAACAAGAATACAGGAATCGCAAAATCAAATATCTTCCGCATATTGACAAAGCTAAAGTACAACTCGAAATAAATCATTTCAATAACCTTGGTACCCTCAAACGTGATAATCAACCTCGCCTGATTGTATCATTAACATCCTTTCCGGAACGCATGTATGACGTTCATTATACGCTATATTCGCTCTTGAATCAAAGTCTTAAACCTGACACTGTCATTTTATGGTTGGCAAAAGAACAATTCCCCAATCTTGAACAAGATGTTCCATCCGAAGTATTAAAGCTACGCAATAATGGACTTGTTATTAAATGGTGTGAAGATATTCGCTCTTATAAAAAACTTGTCCCAACCCTGAATGAATTTAGCAATGATATTATTATAACTGCTGATGACGATATTTATTATCCGCCACAATGGTTGGAACTTTTATATTCGGCATATCTTAAAAATCCTCACGCTATTCATTGTCATCGAGGACATAGACTGACATTTTCTCCCAATGGAGAAATTTTGCCTTATAAAAAATGGAAACACCGCATATCATCAAGCGTTCCATCTTTTATCAACTTTTTTACCGGTGCCGGCGGAGTTTTATATCCTCCTCACAGCTTATATAAAGATGTAACTGAAAAGAAACTTTTTCAAAAATTGGCTCCTAACGCCGATGATATTTGGTTTTGGGCTATGGCAGTCATGAACAATACTCCTATTAATATTGTACAACACAATCTGCGCGGTCTGATTTATGTTAACCCTGAACGAGAAATGCGCATTAGTGGTGAATTTACCTTGGCTATGCTTAATTGTTCAGAAGGACGTAATGACATCCAGCTGAAAACTGTTATTGAACATTATCCGCATATCAAAGAAAACATAAAAATAAAATAAAAAGGAAAAAACATGAATTATCATCCCACCGTTTCGGTACTTATGCCGGTATATAACACCCAAGAAACACATCTGCGCGAAGCTATCGACAGTATACTCAATCAAACTTTTAAAGATTTTGAATTATTAATTCTTAATGATTGCTCCACAGATCCCAATGTAGAAAAAGTTGTCCTTTCTTATAATGACAAAAGAATCAAATATTCAAAAAACGAACAAAATATGGGAATTTCCGGATCACGCAATCACCTTGTCAGCCTCGCCACAGGAAAATACTTGGCTGTTATGGATCACGATGATATAAGTTGCCCCGAACGTCTTGCCAAGCAAGTCGAATATCTTGAGCAACATCCGGAAATTGGCGTTGTGGGATCTTTTGCGCGAGAACTTTTATCCGGCAAAGAGTTAACCTTACCCATAGAAGATGAGGATATTAAACTAGCCTTAGTTTTTCGCAGTAGTATTTTTCACCCAGCTTCAATGATTCGCAAAGAACTGTTTAATATTATCGGTTATGAAAACGAATACACTCCGGCTGAAGACTATGCGTTGTGGTGTCGCCTTATTAAGCATACTTGTTTTCATAACTTACCGGAAATATTATTTATTTACCGTAACCACCGCGACAACACCTCTCACAAACAAAAACGTCGCACTGCTGAAGTAAGCCAAAAAATACGTATTTTCACCAAACGAGAAAATCCCGAGCTTTATACTGCCGCCTTTGAAAAAGCAACCGTTACCACCCGTATTAACCTTTTTGGCTTTATTCCGTTTTTAACCTATACTCGCAAAAATGGGCGTAGCAAGTGTAAACTGTTCAATTTCATACCTCTATGGTCAGGTAAAACCAAAATTGTTGTATAACAATCAATAAAAGGAAACTAAATTGGAAAAAATAATTAATCTTCTTGAGCATCACTATATGCTCCCGACTAATATTATGTGGTTAATTTTTGCAATATTGATTTTTGTTCTTTTGTTTTTAGACCTGTTTGTTTTTCACAAAAAAAGTGAAGAACCCAAGATTGCAGACACTCTAAAAATGAGTATTTATTATATTCTCATAGCTTTAATATTCGGACTTTTTATCATCTATGAAAAAGGTATTTCCGCTGGCATGCTGTACTATACCGGTTATTTAGTTGAAAAAAGCCTTTCCATGGATAATATATTTGTTATTTCTCTTGTTTTTACCAGCCTCAAAATTCCTGCAAAATATCAACATCGCGTTCTATTTTGGGGAATCTTGGGTGCAATTGTAATGCGCGCAATAATGATTTTGGTTGGAGCACAATTAGTCAGTAATTTTCACTGGATACTGTATATATTCTCATTTTTTCTACTTTATACCGGTATCAAAATGCTTGTTTCTGGCGAAAAAGAAAGTTCTCTTGCGGATACTCGCCTATTTAAATTTATCAAACGCACATTTAAAATGACCAGAAAATTATACGATGAACATTTTATTGTGCAAAGAAACCGTAAAATACTCATTACTCCATTATTATTTGCTCTGATGCTAATTGAATTTATGGACATCATTTTTGCCGTTGATAGTATCCCTGCCATTTTTCTGATTACGCAAGATGTATTTATTGTTTATACTAGCAATATCTTTGCAATTCTTGGACTTAGAGCTTTATACTTTTTGTTAGCCGCCAGCATTAATCGTTTTACTTATCTTAAACCGGCATTAGCGATTATTTTGATTTTTATTGGCAGCAAAATTTTTCTGCCTTATATCGGAATAAAAATTGAAGCATGGCAATCATTAATAATAACCTTCGGCATTCTTTGCGGAAGTATTATATTGTCACTATGGAATAGACAACCCTCTGTCAAATAACCAAAGAGCCTCTTATCGGAGGCTTTTCTTTTATTTTCCATGTATAAAAACTATTATTAATCCGTAGCTTAAAATATTTGCTTCAATTATTATATTATTTATCCGACAAGAGGAGAAATAACATGAGCTTATCACAAGCAATTTTTGCGGCCGGATGTTTTTGGGGAGTACAAGCCGTTTTTGACCAAGTCCCCGGCATAAAAGAAACTATTGTCGGCTACACCGGCGGTCATACCGACAATCCGTCTTATGAAAGCGTATGTTCAGATTCAACCGGACACGCAGAGGCTGTCAAAATAATTTACGATGAGCATCAAGTCAGCTATGACCTGCTTCTGGATATTTTCTTTGCCTCACATAATCCCACAACTCGCAATCGCCAAGGAGCCGACATCGGTTCTCAATATCGTTCTGCTATATTCTATTTTAATAATATTCAAAAAGAAAAAGCCTTAAACAAAATAAAACAACTTAACAAATCAGGAATATTTAGCGCCCCAATTGTTACAGAGGTTACGCCTGCTTCT
>JAFTLF010000085.1 GCA_017452885.1 Alphaproteobacteria bacterium | reverse complement strand
GTAAGTTTAGTATCGGCTATTTTGGCCGGAACCGCCGCTGCCGTTACTGGACGCGGAGATGTTGCCATGGCGGCAATAATGGGAAGTCAAAGCTCAATGCTAAATCACTATCTGCATTATCGCACAGAAGAGGAACGATCTGCCGATGAAGCCGCACTTAATTTACTGAACAAAACTTCTCAATCTCCTCAGGGAATGTTGACTTTTATGAAAAAAATTGCTCAACAAAATCAACTAAGCGGACGTGAAGAAAATCCATATTTTCGAACACACCCCATAACGGTTGAGCGTATTGCTTTTTTTGAACAAGCCGTATCTAAAAATAATTATCCCACAAATAATAAATATGATGAAGCATTCAAACGAGTTAAAGCTAAACTTTTTGCTTATTTATCTACACCGCAGCAAACTTTGCAGAAATATCCTTTTAACGATACCTCAATTTCTGCCTTGTATGCACAAAGTATCGCAATGTTTAAGCAATTAAAATTTGAACAAGCTCTAAAAATAACAAAACGTTTGATAAATCTGGAACCGGATAATCCTTTTTTTTATGAACTAGAAGCTCAAATATATATGGAAACCGGAAAAATTAAATCAGCCATAAAAAACTACAAAAAAGCCTTATCCTTGCTACCTAATTCAGCTCTTTTACAGATAAGTTATGCGCAGAGCTTGATGGAAGATAATCCCGATAAACAGCAAGCAAAAGAAGCTATCAACTTGCTGAACAAAGCTCTTATCAGTCGACCGAGTGCTTTTGCGTGGATGTTGTTGGCCAGAGCTTATGACGAAGAAGGAAATCAGGCCGGAGCTAATTATGCTGCGGCAGAATATTCTTATCGTATCGGACAACCGAAAACGGCTCAAGAACAACTTAAAACAGCGAGAAGTTTTGCTCCATCCAAACAAATAGCATTAAAAATTGAAGATTTGGATAACCGTTTGCGTCAAATAATTGACGAAGAATAGTATTGATATTTTGTCTAATTTTGTATTGAAGGTAAGGCAAATTTGTGTTATACTCCTTTTCAGTTTATGAAAAAGGAGTTTTTCAATGACCGAAAAAAACAAAGAAGATGAAGGATTACCACGCTATCCGCGTCTTAAAATCCAAACAATAAATAAAGAAGCTGCAAAAATCTTTGAAGAAGCCAATAAACAGGAAAAAAATTCTCCCGAAGCGCGTAAATTGCGTCGTAAAGGCTTAAATTTCTTGCAACAACAAGCAGAAAATTATGTTATTGAAAACGATCTTGATCCGGAGCGTGTCAGTGAATTACTCACTTCTGAACTGGTGTTTTTGTTTTCTAATTTGGCGAAAAGTAAAAACCCTAAAATTGTAGAAAAAAAGATATTTCGTGCATTATGGGATGAGTGCGATGAAAGAATTGCTCAGGCTGAAGAAAACAAATGGAATGTACCCAACAAAGAACGTGCCGCATTGATAAAATACTGCCGAACAGCTCCTCGGATTATACATTATTCCGATGTCGGTGAACAATATATAAATGATATTATTCCTTGGTATGGAAAATGGCTTGTTGAGCTGGAGACCAACCGCACCCCTAAAAAAGAAGAAAAAACAATCGAAATAAAACCGCAAAAAACTGAAGTGTCAGCCAGACCACCGTTAATTGATCCTCTTGCTGAAGTTCGCGAAAAAGATTATGGCTCTGACTTGGTTAGGAGTTTTAAAAAGAATGCTCCAGCTTATGGTATCAGATTTAAGCGGGTTGATGATGAAAAAGATGATTTTATTCGTTATGACTTATATCCTTGGAAAAAGCGTGAGGAAGATAAATCGACAGGCTCTTTAACTATTCATGCTGATAAAAAAATTACTTTAGCCAGTCAGGAATACGAACATTTTATTGCTACGGCAAAAATGCTTAAAGAAGCCGGACACGAAGAAGTTATATTGCAACGATTGAGCAAAAATGAGGAAGAAGCAAAAACTTTTGCCGCCAATATGGTGGTTGCCGGACATATTGTCGACATTAAAGTTGAACAACCATATAAACTGGAAGAATTGCACAAGTACAATCCGCGCATAAGTGAAATAATAAAGCAAAAATCCGCATCTCAACCGGTTATTGTACCGGAACGTACAAGATAGTTCTTTATAAAAAAGCCTGCCATAAAAAGCAGGCTTAATTTTTACATCAAATACTCAAGCAATTTGCCGGCAATTTCCATATAAGCCTTAGTATACGGACTATCCGGTTCTGACAAAACAATCGGAGTACCTTTATCGGCATTAGTTCTGATATCTATATGCAGGGGAATTTCTCCCAAAAACGGAACCCCGAGTTCTCCTGCCGTGACGCGAGCTCCTTCATGTCCGAAAATATCAGCACGAGTTCCGCAATGAGGGCAAATATAATAACTCATATTTTCAACAATACCCAGAATCGGAACATCAACACGCTTGAACATATTTACCCCTTTAACGGCATCTATCAAAGCAATGTCTTGCGGAGTTGATACGATAACCGCGCCGCTCATTTTCAGGCGTTGTGACATAGTGATTTGAATATCACCGGTACCGGGAGGCATATCGACAACCATAATGTCTATATCTTCCCAATTGGTATCCGTCATGAGTTGTTCTATGGCACCGCAAGCCTTTGAGCCACGCCAAATGAGCGGCTGTGAACGATCTACCAATGTGCCGATAGACATGGATTTTATTCCATGAAACTCAAATGCCTGAAAAGTTTTGCCATCATAAGAAATCGGAGCAACTCCTTCATAACCGAGCATGGTAGGGATGGAGGGACCGTATATATCAGCATCAAACAAAGCAACTTTCTGCCCGAGTTTGGCAAGCGCTAATGCCAAGTTGACCGAAGTTGTCGACTTGCCGACTCCTCCTTTTCCTGAGGCAACCGCAATAATCTTTTTTACCCCGCGCACTTGCCATTTTTCAATTTCCGGATGTATTGTCGGAGCGGCTTTAGCAACCGTATAAATAACCGAAACTTTATTTACCTCGGGCAATGCGCCAACTTCTTTTTCAATAGCTTTGGTCTTATCGGCATCTTCAGATGCGTTTTGCAAAGTGATAATAACACGACCATTAAAAACGCCGATATTTTCAATTTCTGATGAACTGAAATATTTTGTGACAATCTCTCTGATTTGTGCTTCCACAGCCGAGCACTCCCTGTTGATAGATGTTATCGAATGTTGTTTTTGCTATATTTATATTATATATTTAGGCAACGCAACAAAAAATTACAGAGGTAAGTAATATGGCAAAAATTCCTAATCCGTGGGACGACAATAACGATAGTCCGTGGCATGATACCCCCACATCACCAAAGCCTAAAAACAAAATACATCAATTTCCAAAATCCGGTAAAGACGGTTTTGACTTCAAGTGGCAATGGGGAATTTTGGCATTGGTTTTGGCTTGGTTAGCTTCCGGTCTATATCAGGTACAGCCTAACGAAGAAGGTGTTGTTTTGCGTTTTGGCGCATATAATCGAACAACAATGCCCGGACTTCATTATCATTTGCCGATGCCGATTGAAGAAGTTGAAAAAGTCAATATTACTCAAGAGCGCAGTATCAACCTTGGTATTATTGAAATGGGCGGTCCACGTAATGCTTTTAATGAAAGTCATATGTTGACCGGTGATGAAAATATTGTTGATATAAATCTGACAATTGTATGGCGAATCGAAAATGCTAAAGATTATTTGTTTAATATGCAAAATCCCGATCAGACGGTTAAGGTTGCTGCTCAATCTGTATTGCGTGAAATTGTCGGTCAATCGGAAATGATGCCGATTATTTCGGGCGATCGCGGCAAGGTTGAAGATGAAACCAAAGAAGAGTTACAAAAAGTACTCGATGAATTTGGCTCAGGCATCAAAATTGTCCGTGTTAAACTGCAAAAGGCCGACCCTCCAAAGCAGGTAGTTGATGCGTTTAATGAAGTACAGCGTGCAAAAGCCGATATGGAACGTTTTAAAAACGAGGCCGAAGCATATCGCAATGAAATTTTGCCGAAATCACGCGGTGAGGCTGCACAACGCTTGCAAAATGCAGAAGCCTATAAGCAGTCTGTTGTAAATAAGGCTCAAGGTGAGGCTGAGCGTTTTTTATCGGTGTATGAGGCATATAAACAAGGTAAAGATGTTACAGCAAAACGCTTATATATTGAAACAATGGAAAATGTTTTGGGTAACTCTAACAAAATGATTATTGATCCGTCAGACAAAGGTAATAATGTTTTGCCCTATCTGCCATTAGACAGATTGCAAACACACCAATTCAGAGGAGAATTAAAAGATGAACGATAAGATGAAAATTGCTTTGGGTGTGGCTGTTGCAGCAGTTTTGTTTGTCCTGTTTAATTCTATATATATTGTACGCCAAACCGAACAAGCGATTGTTTTGCAGTTTGGTAATCCGGTGCGTGTGGTTAAAGAAGCCGGATTGAAGTTCAAGATTCCGTTTATTCAAAACGTGGTTTTTTATGACACACGTTTGCTTAATTTGGATCCGCCGGCGCAAGAAGTTGTTTTAAACGATAAAAAACGTTTGGATGTTGATAGTTTTACGCGTTATCGAATTATTGATCCGTTACGTTTTTATAAAACCGTGCGTACGGAGATACAGGCTCGTTCTAAACTGGAAGAAATTGTCAATTCGTCTTTGCGCAAAGTTTTGGGACGTATTACCCTGCCCCAGCTTTTGTCGCAAAAACGTACGCAAATTATGTCTGACATCAGTCAGGCGGTTAAAATTGATGCAGAGCAAATTGGTGTTAGTGTTGCTGATGTGAGAATCCGTAGAGCAGACTTGCCGTTAGAAGTTTTGCAAGCAATTAATGCTCGCATGAAAGCAGAACGTGAGCGTGATGCCAAAGAATTTCGCGCAACAGGACAGCAAGAAGCTCAGAAAATTCGAGCTGCTGCAGAAAAGGATAAGGCTGTTATCATTGCCGAAGCAGAAAAGAAAGCGCAAATTATTCGCGGTCAAGGTGACAAGACGGCAATCAGTATATGGAATAATGCAGCCAGTATTGATCCGGAATTTTATGCTTTTTATCGCTCATTGGAAGCTTATAAAAAAGCATTAAGTTCAGGTGATACATCTTTGGTTTTGAGTCCGAACAGTGAATTTTTTGACTTCTTTGGAAAAACCATACCGATCGGAAAATAAAACTAATGAGAGGACTTATCTTTATTTTGGCGGCAACAATTCTGCCTGTGGCATCTGCATTAGCTCAAATCGGCAATTCATATGCTGATCTGGTAGAAAAATTGCAGCCCAGTGTTGTCAATATTTCAACAACCAATCTCCTAAGTGAAGAAACGGAAGAACAAGATGAAAATCTGGGTATTATCAGTTCAAATCCGGTTATTCAAAAATATTTTGCTCCACAAAAATCAGAACACACTTCACTGGGTTCCGGTTTTGTTATTGATGAAAAAGGATACATCCTCACCAATAATCATGTTATCGAAAATGCTAAAGAAATCTGGGTAACTTTGGCTGACGAAAGTCGGTTACAGGCAAAGCTTGTCGGTGCAGACAGCAAAACAGACAGTGCTATAATAAAAATAGACAGCCCCAAATCTTTGACTCCGGTCAAGCTTGGTGATTCTGATAAAATTCGGGTCGGTGATTGGATTGTAGCAATCGGCAATCCGTTCGGATTGGGCGGTAGCGTTACAGCAGGTATTGTTTCTGCCAAATCACGAGATATTGAAGCAGGCTCCTATGATAATTTCATCCAAACGGATGCTTCAATAAATCAGGGAAGTTCCGGAGGGCCGATGTTTGACATGAATGGTGAAGTCATCGGTGTTAATACTGCTATATTTTCAACATCTGGCGGTAGTATGGGAATCGGTTTTGCTACCCCGATTAATTTGTTGAAATTTGTTATTGAAGAAATAAAAAGCAAAGGCAAAGTTGAGCGAGGATGGTTAGGTATAAGGATACAACCACAAAGTCGTGATATGGCATCGAGTATAGCTCAAAAAGTTCCAAGCGGAGTTATGATTAGTTCCGTATCGGAGAATAGCGCGGCGCAAAAGGCCGGAATTGAAGCCGGCGATGTGATTATTGCCCTGAATGAAGAAGAAGTTCTGAATCCCAAAGAGTTTTCGCGCAAAATTGCCGAAACAAGCCCCGGACAAAAAATTAAACTCGACATCTGGCGCAACTCTCAAGTTACGCGGTTTGATTTGATTGTTGAAAAAATGCCCGAAGAAAATAAACATATTGCAAAACAACAAACAAACCTAATATTACCTCAAAATAATTTGAATGAATTAGGTTTAGAATTAGAGGAATTAACACCGGAATTGATTGATAAGTATCAATTTTCGGAAGATGCCAACGGCGTAATTGTTAAAACTGTTTTGTCAGGTAGCGATGCTGAAGCTAAGGGTTTACGTTCCGGTGACTTGATTACACAAATGGACAAGAAAGCAATTTTTGATTTGAATGATGTAAAAACTTATATTGAAGAAGCCAAAAAAGAAAATAATCGTCCGGTATTATTACTTATTAACAACAATAATCTTCCGCATTTTGCGGCAGTCAGGTTGACCAAACATGAGTAGAGTAGATTTTTATCATTTGCAAAGTCAAACATTAGATAATGTATTACCCAAGCTTTTGGAAAAAGCATATGAAACCAAAAAGAGTATTGTGGTTCGTATAGGGAATGAGGAGCGCGTTGAATTTTTAAATGCTCACTTATGGACATATGACGAACAATCTTTTTTGCCGCATGGTAGCAAAAAAGACGGCAATGCAGAAATGCAGCCGATATGGCTGACAAACGGAAATGACAATCCTAATATGGCAAGTTTTCTGTTTTTGGTGGATGGTGCCGTTGCTTCTGCTGAAGAAATAAGTAATTATGAACGAGTTTTTAATATTTTTGACGGAAATTCTGCCGATGCTCTGACACAAGCTCGTAATTTTTGGAAAACATTAAAATCTGCCGGCGCAGAATGCTTTTATTGGCAGCAAGACGAACGCGGCAGTTGGAAGCAAGCCGCTTAGGACAATATTTTGCTCATATTTTATTAATTGATTTTGCCAAGCAACGATTGTGACATTTTTGTTACAGTGCCGTTTTATATTGAAATATGTGTTTTTTCATTGTACACTATTAGTATAGGTGTAGTAAATTTAAAAGGTGAGCAAGACCATGGAAAATATTACTCGCATCTTAGGAGTTGCCTTTATGGCAACAGGTTTTGTTGTGGGCGTAAGCCAGACTGCCTTAGCAGAGATTAAGTGGCTTCCTAAGTTTCAAGACGGCGTTGCCAGAAGTCGTGTCAATAATGCCAATAGTTCATCAAAAACCAATCCTTTAAGTTGTGAAGCTAAAGGATGGTTATCCGAGAAACCCGCCAATTTAACTTGCCAACCTAAATACCTTGTTGGCGGAATAAAGTGTTGGTCGGATTGTCAATGCGATCCCAAATATAAATATGTGGCCGGCAAAGGTGTTACTAACGGTTGTCCGAACGGACAAACCGTTAATAATGACAGTTGCGGCGGCAAATATTCGGGATGTGTCGATTGTTCGACCAACACCACTGTAAAATCGGGTTGGGGAACGACTTATAAGAGTGGCTCAAATGTGGCAGTGATGACTAATTACGGGACTTGCGCCAATTACTACTATTCATGCAACAGTGGCTACAAGCCGGCAACAACGCAATCAAGTTCATATTATTTGCAAACAGGTCCTTGGAATTGGATTAGCTGTGGCACTAATGAGAAAGCCATAAACCAAGACGGAACTTCCAATACACCGAAACTGTGTCAAAAGTGTCAGAAAAAAGTTTGTGCAGATTATAATTCCGGCTATGTGACAGCAGATGACCCCACCAAAGCCTGTACTAAAATAGACAGTTCTACGGTTGGCGGGTTAAATTGTTGGTCTTGTGTTGCCTGCGAAACATCCATTTATAAATATGATTCAAGCAATTGCCCAAGTCCTAAGATAATTGGAACAGATAAGTGCAACGGAAAAGCTTCAACCTGTTCGTGTCCGGCAACAGTTAGCTGTGGAGCAGGTATCACTTGTAAAACGCAGGCTCCTTCCGGATGTTCCGGTTGCATTGAGTGCAATACCTGTCCGAATGAGGGCAAATATACGGCAGCACAATGTACAGCTATTGGGGCAACAGCTTCATCTTCTAATTTGGAGATTTGTTCAGATAAATATACTTGTTGTACCGGAACAGTCGGCAGTTGCCCAACTGGCAATTCCTGCGATACATCAGGAAAAGTTTGCCCCGGCCAGTATGTTTCTAATGGTTGCGCAGTGAATTTAGTAAACTTTGAAGAGTGTCATTATATTGACGGAATAAACCACGGACCCTTGAGTTATTGGACAGCCGCCAATATGGGATTGTAACGCTTAAGCAAGGAGAAAAACGATGGTAAATTATAAATATATTCTGGCTGCGGTAACGGCCGTTTTGTTACCGGCGAGCGTTGCAGCCGATGTCTGCAAGGAGCTTCCGACATGTGATTCGCTCGGCTTTACTTATACAGCCACAGATTGTGGGACGTTAAAAAAACTTAAATGTCCGTTTGGAGATGCTTATTTTTGTTCCGGCAATAACTGTAAATCAGTTAGTGTCAGTAGCACAGAAAAATGTACTAAATATTGTGCAGAAGATACAAATGTTTGTATTGAAAAACGAGCAATGACGTGTTCAGAATTGTTAAGCGCAAACAATTGTACCAGATATAACCATAATTCAACAATATCCGGTACAATCAGTAAAGATATTTGTTTGTTTGGTACAGTTAAGCAGGCGACCGGCTATGGTTCTTCTTTGACTTTTACGCAAATGAAAGCTTATGATGCCGGCAAACGTTTTCCTGTTTGCGAAAGCGAAATGACCGGTCGTGCAAAATTGGATCTTGGCTATATTAGTATTACAAACTATGTATATTTTCATACAGATGTCGACATTGACAGTGTTACTTATAGTCCTCAAGGCTCATCCCGAAACTGGAGTGCCTATTTTTACGGCAATACCAATATTACCGCAGAATGGCAATCCAGTACATCTTGGAGTGGAACATTACACCTTGGGTTTTTTTCAGAATATGATTCAGCTACACAAGAATATGAACAAACTACTAATAAGGTTAATATTCGGTGCGTTGCAAGTAGTAGCAGCCAATGGTCGCCTTCTTCTTGTGATGTAAGTATTGATGCTATGGACGGTGCATATGTTGAATATTGCGGTTATGTTGATACATCATCTGGAATGTGTTATGATGGCAGTGGTTATAATAGCGGTTGCTATGGCGAAGTTAATATCAACTGTTATGGATATAGCGAATACGATTCAAACTCAGAATCTTGTAAAGATTTGAATGAAAATTATGGCTATTGTGACATGTATTATTAATGCTTGCCACTTGTAAAAAACTCCCGAGTTTAACTCGGGAGTTTTTGGTTATTTTATTTTTATTGATTTTCCTTAGTCTTTATTGGAGTTATTTTTTCTGTCACGCTCTTTTATCTGTCACTTTCGGATATTTCTCTTTTTGTCACCCTCGGGCATGCTTCTCTCTGTCACCATCGGGCGTGAGTGACTGCGAACCTTGACCCGATGGGTCTAAAAAACATGAAGCCTTATTATGATGGATTTTCGGGTCAAGCCCAAGAATGACAAAAAAGAAAAAAACCGAGAATGACTAAGGAGAAGAAACGAGAATTACAGATAGAATAGTATCTGAAGGTAACTCGTATGATATGAGCAACACAGAAAAAAACTTGAAGACAACTAAAATTCATATAAATTTTATTTTTTAGCAGCAACAGCATCTACATCAGACGGAAAAGTAACATCTAAAAGTTTGTACTTATCTATTATATCTACCAATGTTGTATAGTCAGAATGTTCTAAAAACATGGGGCGTTGTTGTGC
>JAFTLF010000084.1 GCA_017452885.1 Alphaproteobacteria bacterium | reverse complement strand
TCGACCTCGTTTTTAATAAGTTTGTTGAGCTTTTCTGTGCCATCATCATCATTATAAGCATAAATTTTGGAAGAAACCTTATGCTTTTCTAGATATTCCTTAACAGCTCGCCCCTCTGATCCTAAGCCCCAAATCAGAATTTTTTTATTTTTTAAATCATTTATCAGCATTTTTCTTCTCTCTTTTCTTTTTGGAAGCATAGAATTGTTCTTGTGTTTCTTGTCCAACCTCACTACCACGGTGAATAACCATTTGAGTAAACGGAATTTCTATACCTTCTTCAGCAAAACGACGGTTAATTTCATAACGCAAATCACTCGGAATATCCCAACCATCCCAAATATTGCTTGAATAACCGCGCAACTCAAAATCAAGACTACTGGCTCCAAAATTTTGAAACAAAACATACGGCTCGGGTTTCTTGAGAACCTTTTTATGTGCGGCAGCACATTCAAGCAAGATTTCTTTAACTCGTTTAGTATCGGAACCATACGCCACACCAACAGCAACAGTAAAGCGCATCCAATTATTGCCATGCGTCAAATTGGTAACTGACGTAGATAACAATGTTGCGTTAGGAATAATTACGCTGGCACGATTAAATGTTTCAACTTCTGTAGAACGAATGTTAATCTGTTTGATTTTTCCTTCTTCGCCATTAATAACAACCCAGTCACCAACCTTAATCGGACGTTCAAACAAAAGAATTATACCTGATACAAAGTTGTTAACCACATTTTGAAGACCCAAACCAATACCAACTGAAAGAGCACCGGCTACCAATGCAAAGTTCGTTAAATTGCCGCCCATAATCGCAATTGCTAAAAGAGCCGATGCGACATAACCGAGAGATGAAAACCCTGCGGCAAGTGAATGCTTGGTACCTTCATCCATATCCATTTTGGCAAGAAGACGGTTTTCCATTCGTAGGCGAAGAGATTTAATTATCGTAATACAAATGAAAAAGACAATCATTCCTATGATAATGGAAATCAGCGATATGCGAATACCTCCGACGGTAAAACCCATAAAGGCTTTATAAGTCATGTTCATCAAAATATCTGCAGGAACGCCCCACAAAACCAAAACAGCAAAAATACCACCAATAATGAACAACGGCTCTATGATAAATCCCAGCCAAAAATCAAGTTTACGCATAACGTGGCGACGCATGCGAAATGTCTTAAGCCACAATCCCAACAATAAAATACGATGAATAAATTCGTAAATAATCTTGCGGAAAACCCACAAAGAAAAAATAACTAAAACTGATAAGATAAAGTTATTTATGATAAAAGAAGCCAGATACGCATATCCGGACAAAGACAAACCGGCAATACCAAGAGCTAAAACAAACAAAGTAAAAGTTATGCGAAAAGCATTGTCATCTCTCTTTTCATCTTCAGCGTCATCTGCTTTGTTGTTTTCTTCCAATGCTTCATCGTCATTATCCGAAAAACTGTTTCCACTCCACAGGATACGTCCGGCAACCCATACCACACAAAAGGATTTGGCTATTGCAGAAACTGCTACCAAATATTCCATTAGCTCAATAGGATAATTTGAAACCTCAACAATATGCTGCAGATAAGCCAAAAAACCTATTAAATAAATGCTTTTATATAATGCGTTAGTAACACGTTTAGCTTTTTCGCCGGACATATTAATCAAGCGCCAATTTTCATGATAAGGTGTAAAAATTACGCGGGCAATGGCTCGTAACATAATGATATACAGCGAATAATACAAAAAGCTGTTAAGAGCTACACCAAAAAATCCATTAGTTAAAATTTTGCCGTTAATAATCCAGAGTAATCCAACGCCTATCAAAAGCGCGGGGATAATACCATAGGAAATACAAGCGGCAACAGCAGCAACAACCTTTCTTCCGTAACGGGGTTGTTCTATTTCATCACGATAGCCAAATCGGCGAAAAATAAATCTTCGCAGCAAAAAGCCTAAAAAAGTTATAAACAAAACAAATATACTGACAGGGAGAGCCTTTGCTCTAACGGTGTCTTTTTGTGCCGATGTCAAGTCATTATGCCATGTCAACGGCGATTTGATAATATCAAAAATCACAGACAATAACTGGCGATTAGCATTAATAAAAGCAGAGGGATAAATTAGCGGATTACCTGATTTGAGTAAATTACCCCATAATTCTTCATTGCGCAGATTGAAAATGGCCATATCCAGTTCATCAAGTCTGGTAAGTAAAATATCAATTTCTGAAACTCGAGCTTTTTCAGTCGTCATCTCTCGATTAAATTCTTGTCTTTTCTGAGCAATAACCTGAACTTCTTTGCTTCCCTCATTGTCACCGATAGCTTCAAGCCTTTTTTCTATAAACTTAATCTGGCTTTCAACATCTTTGCGGCGACTTTGCAGTTGAGAACGTATATCATTAATATAGCTAATGTATTCACTTATATCATCTGAAACAATTTTGCCATTTTTTATATCCGTGCCAATTTTATTAAGTTTTCGGCTAATTTCTTTGTAGCTCATATTATCGCCAAGAATATCAACAGATGTAGGCACCTGCGCATAAGATAAACTGCAAAATAAAAATGTAGCAATCAGATAAAGCAAACCAAGTTTTTTCATAAACAAAAATCCTATCTGTTTAGTTCAATTTATTATTTTGTATGCAATGAATAATATTTAGCACATTACGTGCGCCTGCGGCTCGCAGATTGTCGGCAATACACCACAAGCTAAAACCATTTTCTACACCGGCATCCTGACGCAAACGACTGATATAGATACCGTTTTCGCCTTGAGCATCGTGCAAAGTGACATATCCACCATCAACCTGTTTATCAAAAACGATTACATCTTTTACCTTTTTTATTTGTTGGCGCGCTTCATCAACATCAATTTCTTTATGACATTCAACATTGATGAACTGGGCGCTACCGATAAAAGCCGGAATCATTGCGCAATTGGCATGAACTTTGACTTCACCTCCCAAAACTTGTTTGGTTTGGGCATTAAAATTCCATTCGCAAGCTGTTTCTTCTCCTATAAATTCTCCAACTTGGGGAATGACATTAAAAGCAATTTGTTTATGAAAAACCTTTTGATCATCGGCTAAAGTTTCATTCATAAAAATTTTGCGTGTCTGGTTGAAAAGTTCATCCATGGCGGCACGTCCGTAACCGGATACGGCAGAATAAGTAGAAACAACAATCCTTTTAATATCAAACTGCCGAGCAATATTTTGCAAAGGAATCAACATTTGAGCAACATCTGCCGACGGAACCGAAATAATGTTTTTTTTCATTCCCAGAAGAATGTCATCATTTATACCGCTGACAATCATTGGAACATCCTCATCACCGACAAAAGCTCCGGAACAGTCAATCACCTTTGCTCCGGCAGCAACAGCCTTAGGTGCATACTTCCGGACAACTTCAGTTGATACGGCAAAAATAGCCACTTCAACATCTTTGAAATCAAAATTATCCAAGCTCAAAACGTCAAGCTCGTCATCCTCTCCGTAAGAAACCATATTTCCAAGCGCCGAACGCGGCTCCAAAGCAACAACGTTTTTAGGAGAAATATTTTCTTCTGCCAATAAATTGAGGACTTCTCGCCCAATGCCCTCTTCAATCCCGATAACGGCAATTTTTTTCATTTTTTTATCCTTATTTGGTTTTATCTGTAAGACTTGTTGTCAGCATAGCATTTTTGCAATATTAAATTCAAATCCTTTTGAAAAATAAGTAACAATTAAAATATGATAAGTTTCTTGACATATAAAGCAAAGGGAACTAATTTTGAAGCCAACTTAAATGATGATAAAGGATAATGACAATGACCGCACGTACTCTGCAAGGATTTATGGAACTTTTGCCAGAAGAACAAATTGTTATGGAGCACATGAAATCGGTTATTGCTCATACGTATGAGTTGTTTGGTTTTGCACCATTGGATACACCGGTGCTTGAATTGGCTGAAGTCTTGTTGTCTAAGTCTGGTGGTGATACAGAGAAACAAATTTATGAGTTCAAAAAAGGTGATACCAGTCTGGCAATGCGCTTTGACTTGACCGTTCCTCTGGCTAAATATGTGGCTCTCTACAATAATAATCTTACTTTTCCATTTAAACGTTACCAAATCGGTAAAGTATATCGTGGAGAACGCCCGCAGAAAGGACGTTTTCGTGAATTTTATCAATGCGATATTGATATTATTGATCGTGATGAACTCAATATTGTGCATGATGCCGAAGTTTTGGCCGTAATTTATACCGTATTCAACAAATTGGAACTGCCGGCTTTCAAAATTTATATCAATAATCGCAAATTGTTGTCCGGTTTTTTGGACAATCTTAACGTTGCCGATAAAACGGTCGATGTTTTACGTTTAGTTGATAAAATTAAGAAAATACCGGAAGAGGCTTTTCTTGGTGAACTGGGTGATTTGGGACTGCCGGAAAGCAAAAATCAAAAATTGTTGGAATTTATCAAAATCAACGGTTCGAACAATGAAATTATTGCAAAACTTGAAGATTTTAAAATTGAAAACGAAGCTTTCCAAACAGGATTGGATGAATTAAAAACCGTTATCGCTCAGGCACAAGCTCTCGGCATTCCGAATAATAACGTACAAATTGATTTGAGTATTACTCGTGGTTTGGATTATTATACCGGTACGGTTTATGAAACATTCTTTGATGAATATCCTGAATTTGGCAGCGTCTGCTCCGGTGGCCGTTATGATAATTTGTCCAGCGTGTTTATGGACAAGAAGTTCCCCGGTGTAGGTATTTCTATCGGATTAACTCGTTTATACGATCAATTGCACAATAAAGGATTGCTCAAAATAAAAGGTCCTACTCCTAACAAAGTATTAGTTATTACTCAAAGCAGTGATTATGCTAATAACGCTTTAGAGCTTTTGGCAGCCTTGAGAAAAGAAGATATTGCCGCAGATATGTTGCTACGAGAATGCAAATTTAAGAAAAAAATGGAATATGCCAATAAAGTCCAAATCCCTTATCTGGTTATCATCGGCGAAGATGAGGCTGTTAATAATTATTACACCCTCAAAGATATGACCAGTGGTGAACAATTTAAGTTCTCTCTACACGAACTGATAAGTAAAGTAAAGTAAAGTAATCGTAAAACCCCCGTTATTCGGGGGTTTTATGACGATAATTATGAAATCAGTTAAGAGAAATTTCTTCCCAAGTTTTGAGGCCTATTTTACCCCAATCCACGGGAATTTTTTCAACCATTTGCATCTTTGCCGAATAAACCTCTTTAATATTATCATGAATGCTCTCAATTACATAAACCTCTTGAGATTTACGTAGTTTATCACGCACCTCTGGATTAATATAATCAAGAATAATCTTTTGTTCGTTATTGCGAATAAAAACAGCGTGATCAAGACCATCATATATGATGTACGGATGGTTGGGTTCATCTTTTTTAGGACGTAATAGGAAATACAGTTCTCCTCTTGCCCCTTCGGCAATCAAGAAATTATCTTCTGTTGTATAATCTGACATCTCTATTTTCCTTTGCCAAACTTTCTGTCAATAAAATTGCTGATAACTTTAGGTATTTGTTTTACCTTATGATAAGACTTTCCGTCTTCACGCTCGTTAGGCTTGGCATCTATCAAGGAATATTGATATTTGTCACCAACATAAACATCCATAACTTCTTTTCCATCGGCTACTTGTCTTTGGGCTACTGTGATAAATTTACCTACTTTTTGTCCTAACTTCGATTTTTTAGCTTTTTCAGCGGCTCTTAAGAATTTTTCTTTCAGTTGATATTCTTTAGCCAATTTGTATCCTACGTAGGCACCTGTTGCTGTAATTGCAAGACCAGCAACCATTCCTGCTCCAGAAACTCCCATTCCTCCGACGGTCATGAGTTTTTCTATCGTATCATCTGCCGGAGAGGATGTTGAAACAACAACATCCCATAAACGAGCGCTGCCAACCGTCAATTTATATCCGGCTGTTAACAAAACTGCTGAACCGACACCTTTGGCAACATTATCGGCCAACCTGCTTAGTTCATCATTTTCCTTAGAAAACTCAGCATCATTATGTTTACCACCGTTTGCATATACGTCCGCCATTTATATTCTCCTAAAAAAGAGCTTTGACTGTTTTTATTCTATATTTTTTGTCTAAAATTGTCAACAACAAAAAATATTGCTTATTTGTTATGCAGTTTAATCAAAAAATATTTACGTTTATTTAACATCTCACATTTCTACGCATATAAAAAACCCCGATTATCAAATCGGGGTTGAAATGCATGAATTAAAAACTTATTTGCTTTCGCTGTTTTTCTCTTCTTCACGAGCTTTAGCCGTTGCAGACAAATCGTCAGCAATACGAGCTGAACGACCGCGCAAAGCACGCAAGAAATACAATTTAGCACGACGTACTTTACCGATACGAGCAACTTCAATTTTTGCTACATTTGGAGAGTACAACGGGAAAACACGCTCAACGCCTTCACCGAAAGAAATCTTACGAACAGTGAAAGAAGAGTTAAGACCGTCATTCTTACGAGCAATACAAACGCCTTCATAAACCTGAATACGCTCGCGATCGCCTTCTTTAACCTTGGTGTGTACTTTCAGAGTATCACCCGGCTTGAAGTCAGGAAGGTTTTTACCTTCGGTGAGCTTTGCCATTTGCTCTTTTTCAATATTTTCAATAATGTTCATCAGTTTTACCCTTTTATTATAATTGGTTAGCTTTTACACCTAATTCTTTTTAGAATCAAGATATTTTTTCCATAAGTCCGGACGACGGACTTTCGTTATTTCTTCAGATTGAGCCAAACGCCAATCTGCTATTTTGCGATGATGCCCGCTTAACAAAATCTCCGGAACTTCACGTCCTTCCCATACGGCTGGTTTTGTATATTGCGGATATTCCAATAAGTCGGATTCAAAACTCTCGTTTTCTGCAGATTCTGCATTGCCAAGAACTCCCGGCAATAATCTGACTATCGCATCCAACATAATACATGCTGCTTGTTCGCCGCCGGTCAGAATATAGTCACCGATGGAAACATCCTCGGCTCCATAAGCTTCCAACACACGTTCGTCTATTCCTTCAAACCGGCCGCAAAGGAAAGTCGCCTCGCCTTCGTTTGCCAGTTCTTCCACCATTTTCTGCGTCACTTGCGTGCCGCGCGGTGAAAAATAGATCAGACGTGT
>JAFTLF010000083.1 GCA_017452885.1 Alphaproteobacteria bacterium | reverse complement strand
GTTCATCTCCTGCGTGCCCACCCGGCCGATCATAATGTTGTCCAGCATATTCACAAAGTGGGTGATACCGTTTTGAATCATGATGGGCAACGCCAACACAAACAGCCGTTTATAAAAATTTCGATCTCCAAAAAGTTTTTTAAACATTTTATATTATTGAGTATTCTTGACTCGTTTGATCATGCTTTCAACTGCCTGATTGGCGTTGCAGACATTCAGTTGAATCTCCGGATTCCGATGCTGCCACACCACAAACATTTCATGAACAAACGCCTGCCCTACTTCCTCCACATTTGCAAAATCTAAATCAATTTCTTTAAATCTTAAGATCAATTCTCCAAGGCGCCGCGCCTCCGAGCGAGATACCGGATTGCCGTTTGGAAACACATGGGCAATAGGGATCTGCGTGCGGATAAAGCCCTCTTCCACATTGGAAAAACGGTCAAAAACCTCTCGCGCAGTTTTTTTGCTTTGATTGGATAACGCCATATAAACCGCCGTGCCGGTGGGAACGGAAAAACCGCTCAACTGAACATCATGGAAATTATCTCTTGTGAAACAAATTTCATCCGATAGAATTAAAAATTTGTCCATCAAATGAGAGGTAAAGAAAATCCCTTCTCCGGAATGTAGATGCTTGGCGGTGGTAAATTTCCCGGCAAACAGCAAGGCCACACATTCGTCCAAAGTTAATTCCTCATTTTTCTCATTTTTCATATAACGCTGGATATTCTTAAAAATACCGATTTCATCATCATATAAAATAATGGAAGAATCAAATGCATTTTTGGAAACGATAACCAAGATTTCTTTTGCTTCTGAATGTTCAATGGCGTTATTCATCATTTCAGTAAAAGCATACCGCCATGCAGATAAAACATTCTTTTCATAGCCGCTGAAATGCTGGGCAATATCCTTATCAAAAACCCGATCTTCGCTGAGAGACCCGTCGTTTTGATATTGATACTCATATTTTTTCGAGATCAACTGATACGGTTGCAGTGCATCGCCGGTTTTTTGAACGATCCCATCATCACACATCTTTTTCAAATAATTATAAACGGTTGATTTTGAGATGCCAAAATACTCTACCGTTTTAGCCACGATGTCTCGATCATGGGCATGGATCTGCTTTAACATGTATTGCATGATTTGCTCACGATTTATATTCGCCATAACAGTCCACTCCTTTCCAATACTATAATATCATCCTTCCAAATAATAATCAAGAATATTCCAAAATATTTTATATTTTTTCCATATTTTTAAATAATCCTTCCAATATAAAAGCAAAAGCGTTCACTTTTAAAAGCGAACGCCGTGGTTTTTCACTAAATTTCCGTGCCGTCATCTAATACAAATTTTCTTTCAAATTTCACACCGCAAGCCTCGGCAATCTTTTGCAAATCTTTTTCGCTGAGATTATCCCTGCCTAATTTACCATTAAGGTTCTGAGGTGATGTTTCCATTCGTTTCGCCAATTCCGTTAGAGTAAGCTGCTTTGCTGCCATCAGCATACGCACTTTGATACACATACCCATAAAATCAACTCCTTTTTTGCTATTATAAACAAATAAATTACAAAAATCAAATCTAAAATTTATAAATAACTCTAAAAGTTTATTTTTCATATTGACATTTTAAATTTTATAATTTATAATACCTCTATAAAATTAAAATTTATTTTTAAAAATTTAAGGAGAAG
>JAFTLF010000082.1 GCA_017452885.1 Alphaproteobacteria bacterium | reverse complement strand
CTCGCGATATGTATGTGGACTCAATGTGCAACGTGCTTGTTGAAGACCCTAAAGGCGGAGCTGACCCTCACTGGTCAAAAACCGGTCGAGCAGCATTAACAGGATTTATTCATTTTATTGTTTCCAAGTGCGAAAAAGCTCGTGCCAATGACTATTTTATCGGCCGTGTTTATGAAGGTAAGCTCGATGATGAAGATCGTAAAGTTCTTGAGGGATATTATCTTGAAATGAATGACCCTATGGCCGCTCGCGCTTTACAAAATTTGCGTAATGGCACCCTAAATATCGATAATTACCTTCCTATTGGCTCTTGGGCTCTGCTTCCTGAAAAATGGATTGGGCGAGAATCTTGTATTGCGATGATTCTCGAATGGGTTACCGAAGCTCAAATAAAGCAATCTCAAGATATTAAACGCCGTCTTGATGAAGGTGATCAAATGGCGGCAATGGCGGACCCTATGCGTGATTTGCTTGAAGAAGCAATCGAGGAAGCTCGTAAGTTCGGCTATTCTGCTCGTTGTATTGTTGAATTAAGCCAATTAAGCTCAATGCCGGACAAAGAACGCGGCTCTGTTATGTCTACTGCTTTTTCCGGCATTGGTATTTTCAAAAACTCAGCTGTTGTTGCCAGAACCAGCTTCAGTGACCTAAATTTCAAAGATTTACGTGGCTTAAAAGACCCTATCACCGGCGAATTTAAACCAATTTCTGTTTATCTGTCGGTTAACCAAGTTGATGCCCGAGCCCTGAGCGTTATTTCCGGAACATTTATTGACTTGATGTCATCATATCTCATTGCCAACCCGCCAAAGTTCAAAAATCCTACCGACGGTGTTATGGGACCATATTCATGCTTATTTGCCATGGATGAGTTTCCTACCATGCCAAAATTAAAAGCCGTTATTGATGGTCCGGCAGTCGGACGCGGACAAAAGGTTTCATACCTGCTCATCGGACAAGACTTAGGACAAATATCTGGAAAATACGGCAAAGATGATTTGGAAACGGTTATTTCTACCACCGCCTGTAAAATTATTCTTTCTCAAAACAATGAACAAACGGCTCAACGTTTTTCAAAAATGATTGGTAACAAAACTGTTCAAACAACATCATTTTCTAAAAATGAAGGGGCTTTTGGCAAAGGCAATAATCCTTTTGCCAAAAATGTCAGCTACCAATTGCAGGGAGTTTCTGTTATCTCCACAACTCAACTTTTGAGTTTGCCTACATCTAAACAAGTTGTTCTTATGCAAAGCCATATCGACCGACCTATTATGGCAGATTCTCCACGCTGGTACCTTGATAATAAAATGAAAGCATTGGCTGCCCTGCCTCCTGCGCCAAACGTACCCGATTGGATTGTTGCCCAAAGAGAAGATATAAATGATGACATGCTTGCCAAACTTGGTATTGACTACGATCCAAACGAAACCTTTGATGATGAAGAATTTGCTGATGATGATTTAACAGAATAATGCGGAGATATTTTGATGTGGGAGTGGTCTGGTAGCAAAAAAAAATCGGCATCTGTAAAAAACACCTCTCTGCTGAAAGCTTATGCTTCTTACCTGCCAAAAACCTCAACAAATCATAAAGAAACCATATCAGAGATTCCATCCCTTCAATATATGGAATCTTTGTTACAAAATAAAATATCAACTTACGACCTCAAAAACATCAAACTTAAACTTATAGATTTTCAGCCATTATCATGGGAAAAAAAACATCTTTATTCAGAAAAACAAGTTGTTGAGCGTAAAAGATTCCTCAAATTTATCGGCTATTCACACACACAAGAATGTCTAGATGCAGGTCTTGATAAAAATGATATTGATCTTATCAAACAAAGTATTTCACCCGAAAATTACGTCGTTCATATTCGCATTCCCTTTGATTTTGGGGGTAAAGTATCCATTGATAATATGTGTCTTGTACAAACTCACCCTCTGCACGATCAATTACATGCTCTTATAGAATATCAATTAGAAAAAAATTTTCTAAAACATCATAAAAAACTATATATTCCAATCATTGAGGGAATCATAAAAAATGCTTAGTAAACTATTTGAAAAAATAAGTTCCCAAAAAGGATGTATAACTTTTGAAAAATGTTCAAATGAAGACATAAAAAAAGCCAACCAAGAATTATCTGACAATGGATTCTGCTTATTGCCTCAAGAATATGCCGTTTTTTTACAAATATATAACGGCATTATATATGACGGCTTGGAATTTTTGGGTACTATCCCACACAAAAGACTACAAAAAAACTATATATTAAATAGCATTCTTGATATAAACAAGCGTTATTCTTCAATTGATTTCTTTGATGGAAAGTTAATTCTTGGAGAGCTTCCTGAAAGCTTTTTGTTATACAATAGTGAAACTCAAAGTTATGAAATTATAGACCGCTTAAATCTCGATTCCAAAAGAATATTCAATTCTTTCAGTGAATTTATCAAAACAATAATATCTTTTCTAACAATAAAAAACTAGTCTTCATCCTGTTGCGGACAATTTTTTTCAAGTTCTTCCAAATCTTTCTCATCTATTTCTGTTGCTTGGAAACGATATTCTTCATTAAACCAATTGGCCAAATCTATATCTGCACAACGTTTACAACAAAACGGACGATATTTTAAATCAGTCACTTCTTTCTTACAAATAGGACACTTCATTTTTCAACACTTCCTATTCCTTGACAAGTTGGACACTCTTCTGTCATCACATTAAGCAAAGTTGGTCGACGACGCACTCTAACAATTTCAACATTCCCCCCTCTACTTAATCCGAAAACAGTGCTTTTAATATAGTCTTTCCGCAATTCCTGCTCTAAAATATCAATTGCATTTTTTAAATATTTATAATCAGAAGAACCGGCAAAATCGATAACTATCTTACCGGATAAATTACGCAACTTTATTTGTTTTGCAATCTCAAACGCACCTTCAATATTCAGCCGACCAAAACTTCCTCTTCCATTATCATTTCCGCTATCAACATCTATTGCCACACAAGCTTTAGTTTCCTCAATCGTAATACGTCCGCCACTTTTCAGTTTGACTTCTTTTTGCAAAGCATCTCCGATTAATTCATCAATACCATATTCTTTAAACGGATTAAGACAATATTCCACATCTATCTTGTCTTTATATTTATCTTCAAGATTATGATTATTTAGAACAATTTTTTCAAGATGCTTTAAATTTCGCAAAAAAGCATCTTCCAAACAATTGTTTCGCTCCAATAATAACGCAGGAGATTTCACATCCTCGGTTTTTTTCAATACCTCATCAAACTTATTTCGCAAAACATCCATTTCTGCAACAATATCTTCATCAGCCGCATCCATAGCTGATGTACGAACAATCCATCCCTCCTGTCCGGTTAAATTATCTTCAAGCAATTCAAGTAAATTCTCAACCCGTGTTTTATCTTCTATCTTGTTAGATATTTCAACATCCATACGATATGGACAATAAACAAGATTTTTTCCCACAAATTGCAATGCACGAGTCAGTTTAGCCCCTTTTTCGGCGCGTTGTTCTTGACATATTTGCACAACAACACTTTGCCCTTCAGCCGCAATCAAATCTTCAAGTTCCGGCTCTTCTCCATTAATAAAAGCATCACGATTATCGCCAATATCCAAAAAATAACCTGTTTTCCCGTTAGCCAGTTCAATTTTTTTAACAATCCGCCCCAGATAAATATTTCCTTCATTCGCTCTTGAAGTATCAAAAAACTCAACTTCCGTTAATTCTTTATCATTCAATACAGCCAAACGACTACTTCGATTATTTTGTTCATAAATCAGCTTAACCGACATTTTTGACTCCTATCTGATTCCGACACTTTCCAACAAATTTTTTGTTTCAAATAAAGGTAACCCCACAACTCCGGAATAAGACCCTATCATCTGACGAACCAGCGCCGCCAAACGCCCTTCTATCTTATATCCGCAACACCCTACCCATTCATGTGAAGCCACATATGCTTTTATTTCTTGTTCAGATAATTGCTTCATTTGAATCTTTGTTGTATTAAGGCGTATTTTTGATTTTCCTTTTTCATCAATAACACAAACAGCTGTAAGAACTTTATGACTTTTTCCCGATAATAAGCGCATAATTTTTTCTTGTTCTTCATCATTTTTTGCTTTTTGAATAATTTTAGCGGCACAAACCAAAATAGTATCACTACCCAAAACAATTTTTCCCAAATGCTTTTCCGCAACATGTGCTGCTTTTTCATAAGCCATTCTTTTGACATAAGCGCTGGGTTTCTCACCTTTACGCGGCATTTCATCAATATCGGCAGATTCTATCAACATTGGCTCCATATCAATTTGCTTCAACAACATTTTACGTTGCGGAGAACTTGAAGCCAAAATAAAGTCCTTCATAAAGATACCTTTCTTACAAAATTAGCGCAGTTTCCTACGCTAATTTATTTGTTTTCTATAAAAATGCCACCCTATGCTTCATCATCATAGGTTTTTTCCATTCTTTCGTGCCTTTCTTGGGCTTCAATAGACAAAGTCGCTACCGGACGAACCTCTAATCTTTCAATACCAATAGGATCACCTGTTTCTTCACAATAACCATAAACACCATCTTCTATTCTCTTGAGTGCTTCGTCAATTTTTGAAATAAGCTTACGCGCACGATCACGAGTTCTGAGTTCAAGAGCTTTGTCAGACTCTAAAGACGCACGATCAATTTCATCCGGCTGATTAAGCCCACCTTGACGCAAATCTTCCAATGTATCTTTAGATTGACCCAACAAAGATTTTTTCCACTCTGAAAGTTTCTGACGAAAATACTCCAATTGCATTTCGTTCATATATTCTTCATCAGCAGAAGGTTTATAATCCGGTGGAAGAATAACAGCACTTTCCATTTATTTGACTCCTAATTAAACAAACTTCTATTTATATAGCATGCAAAATATAAAATTCAGTTAAAAAAGCAACTTTTTTTAGCCTGTTATCACCTTATTTTGTTAATTTTGCTAACTCCACTTCAACTCTGAGTTCAATTTCCGCCATCAAATTTTGTAATTTTTCATCTGAAGAGGCTATTTGACTATCTTTAAGCATACGTGAAATATTGATAAGCTCATCTTTAGAAATATAACCAACCAACAAACCATCTCGTATATTTTCCAGTTTTTCTATTAGTGTTTGTCCTCTTTTAACCAATTTTTTGCGAATTTCCCTCTCTTCTTCATCACTAACCATTTGTGTTGCAAAAATTGCATCAGTCACAGATATTCCTGATGATGCCCCAACCGGATGAGAAGAATTTTTCATAGTTTCATTCAAATAAGCAGAAAAACTTTCGCCACTTCCGCTTTTTTTGACGGACTTCCCTTGGCTGATTTCATTAGATTTATTAACATCATTTACTTTAAACAATTCAACCTCTCTATCTGAATGTCCAAGTCATTGTATTTTCACTTTTACAAGCATTCATAAGCACATTTACCTTAACAGGTAAAGCATTGTCAGCCCCTTTTTCAATCCCACTATTACGTGTCGGCAAAACAAATTTACCACTGTCATCATTTATCATCAATTCTATCAAATCAGAACTTTGTGACATAGTCCAATTTATTTGCCCGATAACAAGACATGTCTTTTGCGGAATATCTTTAAAAGTAACCGTATAATAAACAGAAACTTCATCATCATCATTTTTCTTTTTTGGTGAAATAATAACATCACCTCCTAAACGATGATGTATTTTATCATTAGCAATCATCTGACTTGGCAACAATTTTTCTTTTTTCCAATCTTCAATATTATCTGGAATATCATCATAAAAACCAAACACCCTATATCTGGCGGCAATATTTTTCTGTATTTCAATTAATTCGTTAGAAACCATGTTTTGTTTAAACATAGTAAACAATCCGTTTATCAATTTTATTCCCGATATAGAAAGAACCGTAATAATTGAAAGCACCATAAGAGCTTCCAGCATTGTCCCGCCTTTTTGTTCTGCTTTCATTTTAAAATCTCCAATTTATATTAAGGATAACATTAAAAAAAGCACTAAACAACAATTTTGTAATATTAATTTACTTCACTTTTTTTTAATACGTTGTATAGTACTTTCTATCATAGACGAATGGCTATCCGTCTAATGAACTTTTCTTAACTTTTAAAAGGATACTTTCATGAATAAAACTTTAGCTCTTATGGCCGCAGCCTCTGTTGTAGCTTTTGCTGCTTCTGCTAATGCAACCGAATATACCCCTTATGTTGCTGCAGATTATACTTATACTGATGCAACTTTTGAAGTTAACGGTGGTAAAATTGCTCTCGGTACCGAATACAACAAATATTTCGGTACAGAAATTTTTTATCAGCGTACTGGTTCTGACCGCGTTCATTCTCAAAACGGAACAGATGAATTTTCTATACAGTCTTACGGTTTAGATGCTTATGGTTATTTGCCTTTAGGTTGTGATCAGGTTGTATCTTTAGTTGGTACTGCAGGTATTGCTTTTGATGATGTTAAATACAAATTTGACGACGGAACAAATCGCAAAACCGAGCACGGTTTGAGCTATCGTTTAGGTGCTGGTGTAGAATATGATGTATCAGAAAATGTTTCTGTAAGAGCTTTATATCGCTACAGCTTTACTGATAAAATTGCCGGCCTTGACCACATGAATGAATATTCTGTTGGTGTAAAATATAATTTCTAATTTTTAAAACACTATAAAAAAGGAAGAGTGGATTCTCTTCCTTTTTTTATGGAAAAAATCATAAAAAAGTTTATATTTCATCATGAGTTATCACATAAAGGATACACCTATGAAAAAATTAATATATATTTTTATTGCCTTAATCTTATTTGGCGGTTGTAGTAAACAAAACAATGATACAACTGAACAACAGCAAGTAACTGCACCAAAAATCGAAATTGATGAAAACACCGTTTTTACTTTTGATATAAATACTTTAAAATCCGGTTGTGATGATTATGGTGAAATTATCTGCGCTATAAACAACAGTATTAAATGCACCATAAACCCGCTGTTTGAAGATTGTAAATCCAATAAAGATTTAATGCCTGACTTTGTTTTTATGCAAGATGAAAGTCTTCAGCGCCCAACCTCCCAATCTTATAAAATAACCAAATTAAAACCTCTTGTTGATGGCACTATTGAAGTATTTACGCAAAGTACTTGCAATGGAAACTGGTTTGGTCTTTGCAACGGTAATATCATTTTTGTTATGGAAAATAAAAATGGTCGTTGGGCTGTAAAAGATTTATATGCTCTGGAAAATTAATCTTCATTAAGAGTTTGTTCAAGCGCCTTTTCAAATCGGTCTTTAACTTCCGTATTTTGTAAAGGCGTTTCTTTTACCTCAAAAACTTCCCCATTATTCATTTGTTGCAAAGCTTTATCCAAATCTTGATTCTGAGCAACCTCTCCTGTCTTGGCAACATTTTCCAAATCTTTATAATATTGTTCATATTTCTTTTGATACTCAGGTATTTTATCTTGATTTTTTTGTTCTATACCGGTTACTTTTTCGCCATCTTTATAAATTGGCGGCAGTTTTTCCGGACGATTAAATTTATCACTACTTGGAATAAAAAAATCAGGTTCAATATTTTTACGAACATATCTGTTTGTCTGAGCATCCGATAAACACGGATTCAACAAAAGCAAAGAAAATATTACCAAAATATATTTTTTCATATTTTTGCCTCATCAACTATAAATTAATACTTTTCTATTATATTATTTATATGAAAAAACTTTTTTTTATATTAATCTTCACACCTTTTTTCTGCACAAACGCTCTTGCAGAAAATTGCCAAGATATCAAAATCTTTCCGCAAATAGAAATTTTTTCTTCTTACGGAAAACTTTATTACGACACTTCCAAAAACATTGAACAAATAACTGATTATGCAAAAAAATATGGTCTGACCGAAGGAGGCCTTTTTGCTTCAGGTTTAGCAACTGTTGATATTGCAACAGATATTTCCACCAACACCATCGGAAGTTTCCAAAATAATGGAACTCTCTGTGTATACCCAACCAAAGCAACATTATTTATTGGTTTATCAAATCCCACAATATATATATCAAAAGATCTCAAACCAGAAAGTTGTGAGTACAAAGTTGTTTTGCGTCATGAACAAACACACCAATACATTAACAAAGAAATGCTCGATTATTTTCTACCTTTATTCAAAGAAGCATTCACAAAAATCATTCATCAAACTCCTGCTATACAAATAACCAGCATTAACCAAGTTGATGCAGCCTCTCAACAACTCACAAACCAATATAATAAGAAAATTTTGCCTTTAATTGAATTTTTCAAAAAAGAAATGATAAAAGAACAAGGACACCTTGATAACAAAAGCAATTATCTGCGCGAAAAAAATCTCTGTTTTTAAGCAGCCTTATCACAAATAGCATCCAAAAAATTCAAAAGTCCTTTATAAGCATAATCTATATATGTTTTATCTTTAGCCGAATTGTTTCTATAATAAATTCTAACTGTTG
>JAFTLF010000002.1 GCA_017452885.1 Alphaproteobacteria bacterium | reverse complement strand
TGAGATTCGTTTATCAATTTGGCAATTTCAATAGTGTCATTTTTTTGACGTTCACTCAAAACGCTAATCGTTTGGCTAAAGTTTTCTTGCGATGTTAAAATAGCCTGACTTAATTGTTTCAATCCCTCATCATTAAAAGTTGAAGGCATTGAGGTTGCTGTTACCGTTTGATTCGAGAGAGCAGAAGCTGTTATTTCAATTTTTACCATTCTTTGCGTAAGCTGTTGCTGTCCCTCAATTAAAACTTTTATCAGATTTTTTGTTTCATCGCTTGCCAGAGAGCTTGTTTTTTGATTATTGGCTGCTTCGGCAATTTTTGCTTCAGATTCGCTAATCGCCTTATAAATATTTTGCATTTCTTGCCGTTGTTGAGAACTTTCATTTTGCAAAACCTTAACGATTTGCAATTGAGTTTGTCCGAGAGCTTGGACAATATTGCGAATATCATCTTTTTGCGAAGCATTATTTTTCTGCATGGCATCAGCCAAAGTTGCGGCAAAGGTCGTTGCAAAATCTTTATCCAAAGAGATTTTGGACGGAGCTGCTGCCGCATTTGTTGCGGGAGCGCCTATAGGAGATGCTTGTATTTTGCTGGCCTGTACTTGGGCTTCAGCTAATGCTGTAGCCAGAATTTTAGCTTTAGATACTTCTTCGTCATCGACTTTTGTTGCCACAGGAGCCGCTGATTTTTCCATTCCTGCTTTTTCAGCTAATTCATCGACATATTCTTGTAGCATGGCTCCACCGGGTAGAGCGCCAAATAATCCGCGAATATCTGCCGATAATTCCAAAAGCATTTTGTCAAAAGAAGCTTTTCGTTCCGGAGTAAATATATGAATCTGACGATAGATATTTAAAAAGCGTTGCGCAACAACGACAGGATCTTCCTCGCCATTGCGTTGAGCCTTGCGGCGTGCTTCTGTTGTTTTATCAATTTCTACCATTAGCCATATTCAGTTTAAACTTCATCCATAATACCGATTTTAAGTAAATGATGTAAATTTCTGGTTAATAAGCACAAAAAAACTCCGCTATTGCGGAGTTTTTGAATGTTTTTATATAAAAACTACAAACTGATAAAGACAACTTTATGAACTTTTTGTAAATCATTGTTGCCCAGTTCAACTTTTTCTTCCGGATTCCAACGAATGCCATAAAGCATTCCATGGTCATCCTCTCGAATAGAAACAATCATCGCCTCTTTTTCTGAAGTGTAGTAAACGGCAATATCTCCAACGCTGACAACTTCCTGTGGATTAACATATAAAATCGAACGAGTAGGCAACAAAGAACCCAGTCTTCTAGTACACAAATTAATCGCATAAGCGTCTTTCTTATTATTTAGCTGAGTCGGACGGAAAACTTTTTTGATTTCTTCTTCAAAATCAATGATAATATTACCATCTTTTCCGGCTGTACCATAAACAGAAATTTTCGAATTATCCTGAGAGCCGCTACCAAAAGAAGCAATTGCACCGCGAGGATTGGACAAAAGTTTATATTTAGCATCATTACGTTGGATAATTTCCTCCAACATACCTTTATCATCAAGGTTTTTAATCTCTTTTTTAAGCTCATCCAAAGGCATTTGCAGAGCTTTAGCTATGTTTTTTAGCTCCTTATCCGAAACTTCTCTTTGTCCCATTTCAATACGGTGATATACCGACAAAGTCATATCGGCACTTTCCGCAACTTCAATCAAAGTAAGATTCTTATCATTACGTATCTGGCGCAATCCTGCTCCGAGCGTTTTCAGTCCGGTTTTTTCATTAATTTTATTACGACGCTCTTGTTCGCGCCGCCATGCCTGAACAATTTCTTCCTGAGAATTTTGTTCGTTAACAAACAAATCTTGTAACGGACAATCCAAAAACTCGGCAACACGAACCAACTGTTCCTGATCTACCCGTCGATAACCTTTTTCAATTTTAGAAATTGCCGATAAACTAACATTAAGATGATCAGCCAACTCTTGCATTGAGCGACCGCGTAAACGCCGATACATTCTGATTTGATTGGGAAAAATAATTTCTTCCATTTGAGAATTCCTCACAACAATATGATACCAATATCTGATATTTATACTAATCAATGATAAATATTAATCAAGGAAATAGTACAAAAAAAGACAATTTGTGTACAAATTTTGTTGTTATTATGTCAAAAATTATTTTCAGACATCAGCCGTTATAACGCTCAAATTCATACATATGGGCTTTGGCCATTTCATTACCGTCTACAGCGGCAAAAGAGCGTGCTGTTCTAATTTCTTCTTCACTAAAGATACTGTTTTGGATTCCCTCATTTAGTTTGGAATAGCGTTTTGTTTGATTGTAATAATCATAGTATGACGAATATCCGTAAGTATTGCGAACAGACGCTTCATCAACCGATGCTTGCCAATTGTTAAAGCCTATATCTTTGACGTTTCCGTTGAGCTTGAATGTGCGTTTGCGGTTAATAACGCCGTCAGTTGCCAAATTGGTGCCTTTGCCGTTTTTGTCAATCTGGGTCATTTCAGTCATCATTCGACCGTTTTCCATGTGCATTTTGACAAATGTTTTGGAGCCGTCAGGATGAATCTCTTCAAAACCAATAATATTGCCGTTGTTGTCACGAATAGCTTTTTGCGAAATATAAGCATGGCTCTTCATGTTCATTTTTGTATTAGGCATGGTTTTGCTTAAAATTTGTTTTTGTAACGCAATCATCAACTGTTCTTCGTTAGGTTGGCCTTTGACTGCTTCTAAGGCTTTTTTGTAGTTTTCTTGATTGACGGAACCGTTCTTTTCAAAAATATGATTGAGGAACGTGCTGTTGGTATTAATATCATCATGATATGACATTACATTCCCGTCTTTATCACGGATTGTTGATGTGGTGATATTAAAGTTTTGGTTTTTAACTTTGGTAACAGTTTCTGTTTTGCCACCGCGTTTCTTTTTAATTTTGCTTTCGGTCACGGTCTTGCGTCCGTCAGCGGTTTCTGACAGTTGCAGAGTTTTTGAGCGACCGAGCAACCATGATTTTGTATGCACGGTATAAGTTCCGGTGTTGGCATCATAAACGCCTTTTTTCCTTATTTTGTCTGCTTGTCGATTAATTTTAACCTGACGGATTCCCCCCGCGAGTCCTTTTCCTGCATCTTTGGTCAGATTCCAAGCCTTATCTGCTGCTGCAGAAACCGGTTTGTCTAAAATCTTGGTCGCCGCACTCTTAGTAAACGAACCTGCCATTGTACCGATAGAGCTGCCGATTTTGGTGCTGGTAATACTACCGGAAAACTGCTTGGCAAAGTCAGTTGCTTCTCCGATAACCGCCCAAGCCAAAATCAACACAAAGCATATCTCTAAAAATGCCGAAGAAAACCATGAAAATTCCACAATAAATGTATCGAGAGAAACATTATTTGAAGTCACAAAGCCGACAAGCGTAAACTCCGTAGGAGATTTAACGTTTCCAAGAGCATCAACAACAATCTGCTCCATTGCTGTGGTAATCATTAAAGCAATCAGTGACACAAAGACAAAAGCAAACATTGCATTGATAAAAGTTTCCCAAACCTTACCTGTATACTGTCTTGTTACTTTAAAGGCGTACGCGCCGATAGCAAAAGGCAACAGCGAACCGGCGACAGCCAATTGCAATACTGAGTCAATCATCATGAACGGTACCGCCAATATTATCAGCATGCCACCAATCCATAAGCCGATACCAACCAACAAATGCCCCAGATGCGGAATAATAAATGATTTTTTTTCCCATGAATAACAAATATTTGCACTACCTAGTGCTTTGATTTTTGCTGCGCGATTTTGAATTAATCCCATAGTGCATAAAATGCTTTCACCCATTTTTTTCGGCAAAGCACCTTTAGCATTTTCACCGTTATCATCGGGCAAATTGTATTTAATCATGCTTTCGCAGGTATATTTATCAAAACTATTATTCGATTTTTCCGTTGTTTTGATTTTATTTAGTGTTTCATTAGAGTCCCCCCCAGCGTGCTCCGGAGTTAAAATTGCCTCTGCTGCGCTCATCCCGGTATTGAAGATTGGTCCAAGCGCATCATTTAAGAAAGAAAATGCACCGGACTGTAACAAAATAACGGCAATCAGCACAAAGAAACTCTGAGTTAATAACTCCAAAATCAAATCTTTAAGATCGCGAACTTCAGGTGAAGTAACAAATGCCAAAATATGCAGGGCAATCCATACTGCAAAACCAATAATGACAACTTTATAAACTGATCCTGAATAACCATCAATTGCCTTGCGTGTCATTACACTGGCGGTACGGAAAAAGGTTGCAAACAGCGGACAGAAAGTACATTTATATTTCATTTCATCATAATAGCATTTCGGCGCACAACTATTTTTACAAGGATCTGATAATCTTCTTAGTCCCGCATTTTTTTCTGTTCCTAATTGAGCAAGTCTAACGTTTAATTGCGAGGCTGTTTGGGCATCTTTGGCTTGTTTTAATGCATTTCTCGTTGCATCAATTGCTTCATCTATTTCTTTATTTTTTTGTTCCAGTAATCTTTCTTCTTCAATATCAATATATTCATTATATAGAGCCGTTGTTCGATCATCCCTTGTTTCATCAGGAACATTTCTGGCTATAGACATTAATCTATCAAGCTCTGCGGTTTCTTCATCTGTTCTATTAGATTTATAAAGCAATTCCTCAGCTCTTTGAAGTTGTTCATTATAATCTTGCGCCAAAGAACAGTCAGGATAAAAAATAACAACAAGGTTTATCAAAAACAAAATTTTGATATTCACCATTTTGAATATGTTCAATATTTTGTTCATTGCCTTATCCTCTTATTCGTCCTTGTTGTCTTTCTTATTGCGGGTGCCGAACTCGTTATAAGCCTTATCC